>NZ_LPVX01000009.1:0-146188 GCF_001613785.1 Thalassospira sp. MCCC 1A02491
CAGAACGGCGGGCACGATCCCGGCGATCAGCAGCTTGACCGCCGATACGTTGGAAACGGATGCAAAGATAATGATCGGAATGCTGGGCGGGAAAATCGGGCCGATGGTCGCGGCCGCCATGGTGATGCCCGATGCAAATTCGGCGGAATAGCCCTGTTTGCGCATCATCTTGATCTGAACCGCGCCAAGCGCCCCGATATCGGCAAGGGCCGCACCCGACACGCCCGAGAAAATCAGACTGACCAGAACGCTGACCTGTGCGGTGCCACCGCGGATCCAGCCGACCATCATGCGCACCAGTTCGAACAGATGGTTGGTGACCCCTGACAGGCTCAAAAGATTGGCCGCAAAGATAAACAGCGGCACGGCCAGAAGCGGAGTTGAATCAAGGGCATTGACCGTGCGCTGGGCCAATACCGCCATTGGCAGGTTGAACAGGATCATGACAACCGCCGATGACAGGCCAAGACAGACCGCAATCGGCACCCGGATGATCATGAGTGCGAGAAACAGGATAAGAAGGGTTGCACTCATCATTTGCGGGAATCCCCAGAAGGCGTATTCGCCGAAACGTGATCGGCCATTTCTTCGGCGATGGCATCGGCAATCGGGTTGCTTGCATCTTCGGTTTCATAATCGGTTGCCGGTTCGGTGCGCGTGACCAGACGATAGATCGCAATCACCAGCAGCAGCACAATCGCAACCAGAACCGGGGCATAAACCGCATAGTTCGACAGTTTGAGCGACGGGGTGGAAAATTTGCCCGCACGGATCAGAAACTTGTAAAGACCGAATGTGAAAATCGCGGCAAACAGGGTGATCAGCGCATAGTTCGAAAACCGCAGGATCGCCTTTCCGGCCGGGCGCAGCGCACTATAAAGCAGATCAATCGCGATATGGCGGTTGTGCAGCATCAGGGCCGGAACGGCAAAGAACACCAGGGCAATATTGGAAATGCGCGACAGTTCATCCGCCCAGGGCAGGCCAAGATCAAACAGATTGCGCAAGATCACCTGACCGACCACCAGCACTGCCATCAGACCCAGCATCAGCATGGACAAAGCGGTCATGATCCGACAGATGCGGTCCAGTCCCCGGTAGATCGGGGAATTCCTGTACGGCATAACGATACCTGAATAAAAGCGGGAAAAGGGCGGGCGACACCCCTGAACACAAGGTTCCCTGACGTCGCCCTGATCGTCTTATTTTACAGCAGCGATTTCTTCGAAATACTTGCTGTATTTTTCGTCAAAGCGCTCGTGGACCAGTTTCTCCACACCTGCGCGGAAGGCCGCAACATCAAGTCCGTCATCCGGACCAATGATGGTCATGCCGGCATCTTTAAGCTTCTGAAGGTCGCTTGCCTCGTTTTCGAGGATCATTTTCGATGCTTTCTGACGGACGGTTTCGGCCGCCTTGTTGATGGCATCCTTGATGTCTTGCGGGAAGCTCTGCCACAGGTCTTCGTTGATCACGACGATTTCGGCCGCCGAAATATGACCGGTCAGCATCATATGTGTCTGAACGTCATAAAGTTTGTGGTCAACCGCAACGTTTACCGGGTTTTCCTGGCCCTGAACGATGCCGGTGGCAAGGGCGGTCGGGACTTCCGACCAGTCAACCGGAACCGGTGCCGCACCCAGACCTTCGACCGCGGTCAGGTAAACCGGGGACGGAATGGCGCGGATTTTCACACCCGACAGATCATCAGGCGTCTTTACCGCCATATTGGCGGTCAGCTGACGGGTGCCGAAATAAAACGCATACAGAACCCGCATGCCGGTATTGTCGATCAGACCCTGATTGAGGTCGGCCATCACCGGGGAATTGATATCGACCACTTTCATCAAGTGATCGTAATCGCGATACAGATACGGGGTATCAAGAACGCCGAAATCCTCGTAAAGCGAGCTGATCGCGCCAGCCGTATTGTGCGACAGCGCGATCGAACCCATCGAAACGCCTTCGGCCAGTTCCTGGATTTTGCCAAGCTGGGATGACGGATAGACATCAATCTTGACCGCGCCATTGGTGTTTTTGGCGACTTCTTCGGCCAGCCAGTCAGCCTGCATGCCGACAACACTGGTCGGGGAATTCATGTGGCCGTAGCTCAGTTCATATTCCTGCGCCTGTACGGCATGTGCCATGACCGTAAAGGATGCGGCAGCCGCAAGGGTCGTGGCGAGATGGCGAAACTTTTTCCGGATGACCATGGTTTCCTCCCGTGATGGTCTATGAGTGCTTTTAACCTGAATCTGCTCGGGTGTGTTTTTGTTTTCCCTTGAATAGTTGCAGAATACGTGAAACATTTTGCCTCATCAAACATCATAAAATGATGTGTTTTGATGTTTTTGAGGATGGAATGCCAAAGACAACCGGGCCTGTAATCAAGGATATTGCTGACCTTTCCGGTGTTTCACCGGCAACGGTGGACCGCGTTTTGAACAAACGTCCGGGGGTGCGTGAACGCACGGCAAAACGGGTTTTGCAGGCCGCAAGCGAACTTGGCTATTTGCCCGAAAATGACATGGCCGAAGTGTTCCGGCCCAAACCGATGCGCGTGGTGTTTTTGTTGCCGTCGGGCACGAACCCGTATCTGCAATTGCTGGGCGACCGGATCAAGGCCGCGGCCGAGGCAACGACGGGCTATAACATCCGCGCAAAGTGCTTTTTCATCGACAGTTTCAATCCGCAACTTCTGTCCGAGGCACTCCGCCAACATGGCGAAAAGGCCGATGGCATTGCCTTTATGGCGATTGATCATCCGCTGGTGCGCGAAACCGTGTCCGAACTTCAGAATGCCGGAAAGCACATGATCACGGTGGTTTCCGACATTTCGGGCGTGCCGCACGCGGCCTATGTCGGGCTCGATAACCGTGCGGTGGGGCGCACCGCCGGGTATTTGCTGGGCCGCTTTAACGGCCAGAAACGTGGACGGGTGGCAATGATTGCGGCCAGCCGCACCTATCGCGCCCATGAAGAACGTGAAATGGGCTTTTTAAGCCTGATGGAAGAAGAATTTCCCGAACTGCGCGTGGTCGCAGCCCGCGAAGGCCATGATGATCGCAGTGAAAACTATCTGCACACCAAATCCCTGCTTGAAGAATATCCCGATCTGGTCGGGATTTATAACGTCGGCGGGGCGTCGGACGGGGTGGCGCGCGCCTTGCGCGAAAGTGGCCGGGGGCGCGATATTGTCTTTATCGGTCATGGGCTTACACCCGATACACGCCGCTTCCTGCTTGAAGACATCATGGATGTCGTCATCACCCAAAGCCCGGGTGTGATTGTTCAGAATGTGCTGCGAATCTTTGAAAACCTGCGCGCCGGCCATCCGGCCGACCGCGACGTCGCCAAGCTGACCATGGAAGTGGTGGTTAAGGAAAACCTGCCGTGATTGCAAGCGATCCCGCGTGAAATTGCTGGCCCTTACCTAATCGCAGAAAAAGCTGGTCCTGCGATATCCGTCGACAATGTAGTCGTCCCCGACTTTCCGTGCGGTCAATGTGTGGATACACGAATCCGAATACGGGACATAGGTTGTTGTGCCTGATCCTGACACCGGCACATAGCCGCTGGTGATCACATTCCACTGATAGGCGCGTCGCCCGTCGTCAAGTTCCAGAATATTTATCGGTGGCCCGTAATCAAGAATCGGTTCTGTGATCGAACCGCCAATGTAACCGTTCATGGCCTGGCTGGTGCAGCTTGCCAAAGCCAGAAGTACAACAAAGACGAATGCTTTCATAACTGCCCCGCCTGACATGGTTTCCCACGCAAGTGTCGCATACAAGCTACACCAAATCGAGATTTAGAAGGCGACGGCCAGCCCAAGCTTGCAGATCCGCAAGCCGGGTTTGACTGATTGTGCCGCACCTGTCTTGTGCGAATGTCCGATACGATGCCTTTCCTTGCCTTTCTTCGGGTTTTTGGCGGAGCGGGAAATTTCATCTTGATTTCAACAGGTTGATGGACTTGCGGGCGTCGCTATTTCCGATCCGGTAGTGGAGTCTGTTCTTTTGAATAGGAAATTAATCCTTTACAATGAGAACAAAAAGGGATTATAGCTTGTGCATCAACACCGGAACTGCATCCAGAAATAGGGGCTGAACTGTCGATCTGACGGACAGGGGCAGCTTTGAAAATGCAACGGGCTTGAACCGTTGCCGGAATTGGGCGGTTTGACCGTCTGTGGGGAAATCACAAACCTGTATCCATCGATGCGACGCGCACGTCTTGTGCGTGCGATGGGATGTCTTTGCCTTTTTCAGGCCGGTTACGGCCCGATCAGGGTTCGGCACGGGTCTGGGACAGCACCCGGGGGATTGCATGGTCGGCGTTGCAAGGAGAATTCAGCAAGCAGGAGGGCGACGTGACCGAACAACGACTTTTTCCCAAACCATTGTCAGAACGTGAAATTACGCCCTTTGCCAGTGCCCGGCAGGCGTGGTTCTGGTTCGTGCGATGTCAAACCGCACGGATCGAAGGGGCGCGCGTGGTGGCCGATGCCGGCGAGGTGGTCCGTCCATGCGATCCCGATGATGTCTATAATGCGGTGATGCGTCTTAAACAGGCCGGAACATTGACCGACCGGCATTTGCAGGTTCTGGAATATTTCGGGCTGGTCGAACGCGAACCCGATCCCCGTGACCCGCGCGAAAAGGGCAAGGATGGCTTGTGGCGGCATGGCATGGCGGCGCTTGAAAATGTGCTGATCAGCCGGGGCATTGTGACGCGCCGCCGGGATGAGGATTTCCATCATGACGAGGTGATGGTCGAACTGGGCGGGGATTTGTAACCATGCGGGATCTGATTTTTGAACAGGCCCGGACGGCCGGTATTTCCGGGGCGTCAATTGACGGGCGCGCAGACGCGGGAACGCCACTTGATCAATGGGTTAGCCAATCCACATCCGAGCGCGAAGTATCGGTTCTGGTGGTGTTTGCCGATGCCCCGGAAAAGCGGTTCTTGCGGATGCTGAAACCCGGGTTTCGCCATTGTTTCGTTCTGGTATCGGGGCTGCGGGCCGGGGAATGGATCTGTCTTGATCCGCAAAGCCACCGGGTGAAATGCGAAAGCTGGTGCTATTCCCCGATCTTTGATCCGGCAGCCTATTACCGCGGGATCGGGCATCATTGCATCTGGGCGCATTACCCGCAAATCGTCACGCGCAAGGTCCGGTTCGGCCCGATGAGCTGTGTCGAGCTGGTCAAGCGATTGCTGGGCATTTCGGCCTTCTGGATTGTCACACCCTGGCAGCTTTATCGATATCTATTGCAAAAAGGTGAGTAGGCAGCCGGAACGGGTCAGGTTTATTTTTCTGAAAAATGTTCTTGATTTGTTCTTTTTATGGTGCTATAAGAGACAAATCAACGCCAGAACTGCGCCCGCAGGGTTCCGACCCTTGCGGGCGTTTTTGTGTTTGGCCGCAAGATTTTGGTCACAAGATTCTGGATCGGGCCTTGTTCCTTTGCGGGCGGGTCTTCGTTCCCTTCGCGCAGCTGTTTTGGGCGCGCTCACCCCCGCAAAGGCGGGGACGGTGCAACATGCACGTTTGCAACCATCACCAAACTTCAAAATCCGGAGACCGCAATGGGAAGCCTGTTTTCAACGCCAAAGCCAACAGCGTTTGGCAACCCGGTCGCAGCAACCAGCAGTGAAACCGGGACCGATACGCAAGCCAGTGCCGAAACAGCGGCCAGCGAGGCGCGCAAGGAAGCCCTTGAACGGCGGCGATATGGGCGTTCGAGCCTGATCACCACAAGTTTTCGCGGTCTTTTGAATGACCGGGTCAGCGGGCTTGGCGGTGGCAAAAATCTGTTGGGGGAATAGGGATGGCAAAAAGATCGCGACATGCAGCACGGCGGGCCCGCGCGGTACCGTCAGCCACACATAGCAACGTAACCGCGAATGCCGGTTTGGCCGATGACCCGCGCCTGGGTCATATGTCCGGGGCCGGTTCGGATGCCGGTAACAACGGCGGCGGACAGATCAGTATTTCCGGCCTGCGCAACCGGTATCAGAAGGCCGTGGCAAGACGGCGCAACTGGTTTTCCCACTGGCAGGAATGTTATGAATTTGCCCTGCCGCAACGCAATGGCGCGGCCGAACAGACAAGCGGGGGCAAGCGCCTTGACCGGGTGTTTGATGCAACTGCACCCGACGCGGTCGAACAGCTTGCCGCAAGCCTGATGGCCGAAATCACCCCGCCGGCCGGTGGCTGGTTTGATCTGGAACCGGGCGGCAATGTTCCCGGTGACGATCGACAGGTTCTGACCGAACAGCTTGGCCGTGCGGTCCGTATTCTTCAGGGGCATTTTGACCGGTCAAACTTTGCGGTCGAAATGCATCAGGCATTTCTGGATCTGGTGACGGTGGGAACGGCGTGCCTGCGCCTTGAAAAGGCCGATTTGCACAGCCCGTCGGCCTTTCGCTTTACCGCAGTACCGTTGCGCGATCTGGCGTTTGAAGAACGATCAGATGGCAAGATGGATGCGGTATTTCGCAAATTGTCGCTGACCCGCGACGAAATCAGAACCAACTGGCCGGATGCGGTGAATATGCCCGAACGCGAAACCGCCCGGGACGATGCCGACACCCTGAAACGCTTTGCCGTGATCGAGGCGGTTATTCCGGCCGCAAACGGGCAAACGGGATACGACATTTGTGTCTTTCGCGAAGAAGGCAGCGCATCGCACGGTGACCTGATCTATCGCGGGCAGTTTGATGTATCGCCCTATATCGCCTTTCGCTGGATGAAGGCCCCGGGCGAGATTTATGGCAGATCGCCGGTGATGAAGGCGCTTCCTGATATCAAGACCGCGAACAAGGTGGTTGAGCTGGTGCTTAAAAACGCGTCGATCGCGGTGACCGGCATCTGGCAGGCTGATGATGACGGGGTACTTAATCCCGCCACCATTCGACTGATCCCCGGAAGCATCATCCCCAAGGCCGTCGGGTCGGCGGGCCTTAAGCCGCTTGATGCGCCGGGCCGGTTTGATGTGTCCGATCTGGTGTTGTCGGATTTGCGCGATCGCATTCGTCGATGCCTTCTGGCCGACCGGTTGGGACAAGTGGATCAACCGGGCATGACCGCGACCGAGGTGCTTGAACGGGCATCGGAAAATGCCCGACTTCTGGGGGCGACCTATGGCCGGTTGCAGGTGGAACTGCTTTATCCGTTGATCCGGCGGGCACTTTATATCCTGACCCGAACCGGGGAACTGCCCGACATTCCGATTGACGGCGATGTGGTGGTTTTGCGCCATTCCGCACCATTGGCACAATTGCCAAGACGGGTGCAGGCGGGCCAGGCGCTTGACTGGTTATCGCGGATCGCAACCCTTGGCCCCGATGCGCTGGGCGAGGTTGATCTGCCGGTCATGGTGCGCTGGCTTGCCGATCAGTTTGGCGTGCCCGACCATTTGTTAAAGCCTGCCTTACCCCCGCTTGTGACGGAGGAACTGGCATGAGCCGCATCAATGGCTGGGACTGGTTCGAACCACAAGGTGACGAAATGACCGAAGATGGGCGCGATCACTGGCAATCGTGTTTTGCCAGTGATGCCGGGCAAAAGGTCATTCGTGAACTTGAACGTCAGATCCTGCAAACCGCGCTTGGCCCGGATGTCCCGGCCAGTGCGATCTGGATGCGCGAAGGACAAAGGGCACTGGTCTTGCAGATCAAACGTCTTGCCAGGACCGATATAAAAGGGGAAATCGCAGATGACTGACGCAGCATCACACACCCGGATGCCCGAAAGGGATGATGTTTCCGATAACGGTGCGAATGCCGGTTCCGGCGCAACCGACGTTTCCGCATCACAAAGTTTGAGCCCGCAAACAGACGCGGCCAATACGGGGCTATTGGGGGATGAACCGCAAGATTTGCCCGATGGGTCAGGTGTTCCGGATGTTCCTGCCAGTGCCGAGGATTATGTGATTTCGGTCGATGATGTGCTTGGCGGTGTGGATGCCGATCTGAATGCGCGGTTGCATGCGGCCGGGTTCAGCAATGATCAGGCCCAGCTGGTTTATGATCTGGCTGGTGAAATCCTGGGTCCGATGATGGCCGATATGGATCAGGCAACCCGGCGGGCAGCCGATCGCGCGGCCCTTGCCCAGCAATTTGGCGGTGCGGCGCAATGGCAAAAGCTGGCCCCGCGGATCGAACAATGGGGGCGGGCCAATTTGCCCGATGCCGCATTTGATACACTCTGTCAGACCCGTGACGGGGTGCTGGCCCTTCATCGCATGATGACACAGGCCGGTGAGGCCCGTCTGGGGCAGGGTGCCGGCGATGGTGATCCGTCCGATCTGCGCTCGGAAATCCGGGCCAAGATGAATGATCCGCGCTATTGGCGGGATCGTGATCCGGCCCTGATTGCCGAAGTCCAGGCGGGGTTCGCCCGCCTTAACAATACCTGATCCGTTACCTGCTTTGACAGGGGGGTGAAAACAACATCACGGGCAGACGCCTTTGGTGATCGGGGCTCTGTGTCCCGATCACGAATTCCACGGATCCTGTTTTGGGATATCTCACATTTGATACAGGGGGTTAGTGATAATGAGCGATACGATCGATCAAAGTTTTATTGATCATTTTCAGGCCGATGTGCATCAGGCCTATCAGCGCATGGGCTCGAAACTGCGCAATACGGTGCGGGTCAAGAACGCGGTCAAAGGCGCAACCACGGTTTTCCAGAAAGTCGGCAAGGGTACGGCAACCACCAAGGCCCGCCACGGCAAGGTGCCGGTGATGAATGTCGATCACGAAGCGGTGCGCTGCGATTTGCGTGATTACTATGCCGGGGACTGGGTTGATGCGCTTGATGAACTTAAAATCAACCATGATGAAAAGATGGTTCTGGCCAATGCCGGGGCCTATGCGCTGGGCCGCAAAACCGACGAACTGATCATCAATGCCCTGGTGCAGACCGATGATCTGATCCCCGATAATGCCGAGGGCATGACACTTGAAAAAGTCATGATGGCATTCGAAGGCCTTGGCGAACGCGATGTCCCCGATGATGGGCAGCGTTATGCGATTGTCGGCTGGAAACAGTGGTCGGAACTGCTTCAGATCGATGAATTTTCCAATGCCGACTATATCGGGGATGATGACCTTCCCTGGAAGGGGACGCAGGCCAAACGATGGCTCGGGACGCTGTGGATGCCGCATTCGGGCCTTCCGGTGGCAAGCGGTATTCGGTCCTGTTTCTGGTATCACCGTACCGCGATTGGCCATGCCATCGGGTCCGAAGTGCAGTCCGATATCACCTGGCATGGCGATCATGCGGCCCATTTCGTCAATAACTCCATGAGCCAGGGGGCAGCCCTTGTTGACGGGGATGGCGTGACCTGCCTGCAGGCCAAGGAATAGGTCGTCAGGTGCTTTAGCAACCTTAACTTTTCTTACCATTGAAAAACACAGGAGCCCCTGAATGGCAGAAGGTTTCAAAGCCAGAAACCTCAGTGTTCTGGCCTATGCCAACGGTTTTACCCTTTGGCACTACATCACCCCTGATCTTGCCGCCGATGTTGATACATCGGGTTATTTTGCCGAAGCGCGCGACATGCTGCGCGTCGGTGATTTCATCATCGCCAACACCAATCGCGACGCCACCATGTCGGGCGGCCTGTTCGTGGTGGCAAGTTCCGGTGCGGCGGGCGTTGATGTCCGCGACATGACCGCGGTCGGCACGTCCAATACCGATTAAAAGAAGAAACCAAAATCATTCTTTAGGTAAGGAACGATCATAAAATTCTACTCTTCCTATGAAAAGAACTTCCCTGACGGATGGCTTGCTCCATTGCTTTCCTAACGACGTTAGCTCATAGGCTTCTGCTGGAAGCCCCTGCCAATAGGCGTCAGAAATATGATTGATCGTTTGGTCACTTTTTCCGTCAGGGCCACGTAAATAGTCAATCCAAGCCGCATCATGAATGGAATAGACATAAGGTCCCCGTGTCTTAACTTTACGAAGTACTCTATTTCCAACATGCTCTGGATGAGCGTCTTTGTATAGTTGCGCATCCTCCTCGGAATTTAGCAGGAAAACAGCATTCAAGCGGCTTGGATATTGAGGGTAAAGTGCCGCACGTTGGTTTTCCAAGTTGTATTCGTGCAGATAAGCCCACACCACTCCAAGCGTGAAGGGGCTAAAGTCACCAGTAAATGGGGGATTGAGGATGAAAGGCGCATTGGGGAGTTCACCGTCGTTAGTTCTAAAAATTCCAGCAGAACTAAAAGACCCAATCGTACAAACGTGGTGTTTTACTAAGAAATTCGAAAAATCTAACCAAACCCAAAAATCTCTGACATCTTCTCCCTGTGAGAGGTTTCCGTGCATCTGTTGCATTTCCATTCTAATAATTTTGACGTTGTGGTTTTTCTGTTTGAGCTAACAATTTCAATCTTTTCATCAGAGAGCCTCTAACTTTTGAAAAATTGGTGTTCGTTCAGGTCCAGAGTCAATAGGGAGTTGAGTTAGCTTACTTGCGGGGCCCGGTTTTCCGAGCCTTGTTTCAGTTCCGGCTGTTTTCGGCTTCGGCCTTTTGGGCGCGGTATTTATGGCGCGGTTGCGCTGTTCATAGGAAACTTCGGGTTCGATGGTTTCGCGCCATTCGCGGGCATCGAGATGGCCACCTTCCTCGGCATATTCATAGGACAACATGATTGCATAGATGCGCTGTGACATGGCGTCACCGGCATAGGCATCGCGCCGGATCATATTACGCGTTTCATCTGCACGTAAACCCGATACGGGCAGCATAGCAGCAATCAGGACGGCAAGGTTTCCAGCTGCAAGCGAAGAACGGGACATGCGGGCTCCAACAAAGGCGGCCATTCTTACGGATCGTTGACCATGATCGCTTTGGGCGACCGATTGGCCTGATTTTGACAGTAAATCAATTTGAACGGCAACTGAAATTAACCGGACACAGAGGAGGAAAACAACATGGCACTCGGTGATATCGCGCTTTGTGCGCGCGCCATGGTGATGATCGGGGCAAGTCCGGTCTCATCCTTTGACGAAGACAGTGCCGAGGCCGAAATTGCCCGGCTGCTCTATCCGACGATCCGCGACGGGATGCTGGCAAGCTATCCGTGGCGGTTTGCCGCGCGCGGCTCGTGGCTTGCGCGATTGGCAACGGCGAATGACGGGCGCGATCCTGGCGATGGCAGCGCGTTATTTGCCCTGCCACGCGATTTCATCCGGTTGCTTTCACTCGAAAATGAGGGTGGGAAAATCACCCGGTTCGAACTGCGTGACCGGGCCGTGCTGTGTGCGGGGGAAACGGCGCATCTTTCCTATGTTGCCCGACTGGCCGAGGGCAGTTTTCCACCGTGGTTTGATCTGGCCCTGATTGCGCGGCTGGCAGCGGAATTTTGCCTGCCACTGACCGAAAGCAGTGCCAGGGCGGAATATCTGTTCAAGCGATCGGAAGAGCAGTTTCGCGAAGCCCGCCTTGCCGATGCCCAGCAATCCACCCCGCATGCGATTGATGATTTTTCACTGATATCGGCCCGTGAATGATAGTTACTTTGGAGTTGAAAGGCATAGGGATGCTAGGTAACTAGGTGTGTTATTTGTTCAAAAAAAACGTCTTATTTGACGAAAAAATCTGAGTTTTGAGGTGTGCCATAGTGGTTTTAGGGCTTCATTTTGCAACGATTTGACGGCGGGAAAAGTGCAGTAAACTCTCCCTTAACAACAATTAAGCGGTCATGTTTGTGCGAAAAGAAAAGTAGATGTTTCGCACTTTTTTGATTCATCCTATAGTTGACAGGCAAGACTTTTGAGCTTAATTAAATGGCGTCCGGTAAGGCCTTTGTAAGCGTGTTTTAGGACATAAGCTGAGTGTATCTTGGTCGCCCAAAGGGTCGGACACTTTAAAAAAGGAAGCAGAATATCTGCTTCCTTTTTTGCGTTATGTTCAAGCGTACCAGTTGTCACAGTACCCAATGTACGGCTTGAGCAAATTAAAAAAGCGCGCATCGTCATGTTCAAATTTCCTAAATATTGCCCACGATACAAAATCAACGGCCTGTAAACCAATCACGTCATGTGACTCGCGATGTGAAATAGTCAACTTCGACGAATGGTTGCACTCTGTAATAATTTGAGTTTTCACGTATCCGTCGAAAGGAAGCTTGTGATGAGTCTCCTTGTTTCGCTGATCTACAGTAAGATCTATATCTCCTTGGAAGTACTCATAAGCACGAGTAAGAAGTTTCCCTGTGTAGAAATTGTATGCAATTCCATACTCCGCATCTCGGATATGTTGTGCAATGCGAGACTTTCTGACAATTGAGTAATGAACTTTACTCTCGTCAAATAAGGCTGCTCTCAAAAATTGCTCAATATGTTTGTCTTTATCATCCCTGATTTTCTGGGGAAGATACCTGTCTCGATGACAGCCGAAAAGAGATGTTCCTTTGATTTCTCTTTCTGATGGCCAACCAGCGTCAAAAATTTTCTTCTTAACTTTCCGAACACGGTTCTTAAGTCTTTTGGGATTATCCGTTGCAAGTGTTGCAATGACAAAAAATCTGCTTGAGCTTTTTGCAAAGCCGAGTTCTCCAGATTCGTCAAGATATATGAATGTCATGTCGCTTTTTCGATGTTGAGTTGTCAGCGATACTATCGCAAAAGTTGAGGTTGTGCTGCAAGAGGAATGCGTTCCAGCTCTAACGCTGACAAACCTTTATTTAGCTAAAAAAAGGGGGGGGGATGGCCCGCAGGGTTCTTGAGAAAAACACCTTTTCGACCGGGGAACTGGCACCGGAATTGTGGGGGCGTTCGGATCTGAATGCCTATGCCAACGGGGCGGCACGTTTGCGCAATGTGTTTATCGAGCCGTCCGGCGGGGTAAGACGCCGTCCGGGCACGCGCCTTGTTGGCGAACTTGACGGGCCGGTGCGTCTTGTTCAGTTCGAATTCAATACCGAGCAGACCTATATCCTGGCCTTTGGCGATCAGAAGGCCTTTGTGTTTGAAAACGGGGTCAATACCGTATGGTTTGAAACCCCGTTCGGGCCGGAACATCATGATCTTTTGAACTGGACGCAAAGTGCCGATACGCTTCTGGTGGTTCATCCCGATGCTCCGCCGGTGCGTATCAGCCGCACACAGGCCGGAAGCTGGCAGGTAACTTCCTGGGCCTGGCGGGCAACCGATCTGGTCACAAGCCAGCCGTTTTACAAATTCATCGACCCGGCAGCGACCATCACACCATCCGCCACCAGCGGATCGGTGACCCTTGTTGCCAGCATGGATATGTTTGACGCCAACCATGTCGGAACCCTGTGGCGGATTGCCGGGATCGAGGGCGAAATAACCGCCGTTGGCGACGCCCAAACCGCGACCATGACCCTTAAGGGCAGTCTGGCGGATAGCAATGCTACGGTGGATTTTGCCGAGCAGGCCTTTTCGGATGTGCGTGGCTGGCCGCGCAGCGTGACATTCCATCAGGATCGGCTGGTGATTGGCGGGTCACGTGATTTGCCCAACCGGCTGTGGATGTCGCATTCGGGGGATCTGTTCAATTTCGAACTGGGCGAGGGGTTGGATGACGAGGCGATTGAATTCGCCCTTCTGGCCGATCAGGTCAATGCGATTACGGGGATTTTTGCCGGTCGCCATCTTCAGGTCTTTACCAGCGGATCGGAATGGATGGTGACGGGGGATCCCCTGACACCGGCCAATATTCAGGTCACCCGTCAAACCCGGATCGGCAGTCAAAGCCATCGCACCGTGCCATTGGTTAATATTGACGGGGCGACGGTATTTGCCGGGCGCAGCGGGCGCGAAATTCGCGAATTCCTGTTTACCGATGTCGAGCAGGCCTATGGATCGACCGATCTGGCATTGCTGTCACGTCATCTGGTCAAAGACCCGATTGATCAGGCCTTTGATGCCAATCGACGGTTGTTGCATGTGGTGATGGCAGATGGATCGCTTGCCACCCTGACCCTTTACCGGTCCGAGACCATTACCGCCTGGTCGGCACAGCAGGTGGCGGGGTGTGATTTTACATCGGTCGCGGTTTCGGGCGGGGATGTTTATGTCAGCCTGAAACGCGGGGATCGGTACTTTCTGGCCCTGTTTGATGAGGCATGCGGGTTTGATCTGCAAATCAGCCAGTCGGTCCAAGCGGGCGAAGAACCGCGCCGGCATTGGGGGCAGCTCGGCGCGCTTGAAGGGATGGAAATCAATGCCTGGGGCGATGGTGTTCTGATCCCCGGGCTTGCGGTGGCGGGCGGCACGGTGACTTTGCCCGGCGATGTCGGGGCGGTCACGACACTTGATGCCGGTTTGGCCTTTACCCATGAAATCTTTGCCCTGCCACCGGCGGCATCGGATGGCAGCCGCCCGCACGGCGGCAATGCGGTGCGTCTGGTGTCGCTGACCTTGCGGCTGCAACAAAGCGGGCAGCTTCGTGTGGATACGGGGCGGGGCCTGCGCGATGTTGCATTGCCGGTGTCGCCGGTGTCGCCGGATGATCCGGACGGGCTTTATAGCGGGGATATCGCATTGCGAAGTCTTGGATGGCGGCGCGGAAGCGGGGGAACCATCCATTCGGGTTTATGGCGGATTGCCGGGGATTTTCCCCGGCCTTTTTTATTGCTGGGATGTGCATCGGAAATGGGGGTGAATGACTGATGGGTGGCTTTACATCAATCGTGCCGATGGCGGCATCGGCCTTGCAGACCGGACAACAGATCCAGGCCAATCAGGCCAGTACGCAAAGTCGGATTGCCATGCTTGATGCTGATCGCAAGGCAGAACTGGCCGACATTGACGCAAACCAGAAACAAAAGGATGCCGATCGCCAAGATGCCCTGCGCCGCAGGCAGGCGACCCTGCGCGCCAGACAGGGGGCATCGGGACTGATGGCCGGTGGCAGCGGATCTGCCAGTGCGGTGCTGGCCGGTTATGAAAAGGCCGCGCGTGAAGATCAGCAGGCAGATGCGTCCGAGGCCAGTCGCAAACGCAATCAGATCAATGCCAGTGCCAGCTGGCGCGAAAAGTCGCTTTTGCGCACCGCACAGGATGATACGACCGCCCGGCTGAGTGCCTGGTTCGCGCGGCGTGACGGGTTGGGGGGATAAGGATATGGGAACGGTCTTTACCAATCAGATGACCGCATCACGCCAGTTCGAAGGCGATGGGGCGCGCGATGAATTTCCATTCGATTTTGACGTGTTTGACAGCGGCGATGTCGCAATCAGCCTTGATGGCGAAACTGTCGAGACCGGGTTTCACGTCACCCTTGGCCGATCCGGGACAGGGGCGGGATCGCCGGCGGCCAGGGGGGCGGCCAGGGGGGCGGGCGGTATCGTCAAATTTGAAACCGCACCGGCATCGGGTGTTCGGGTCGATATTGCACGCTCCTTGCGGTTGCGCCGCCTGAGTTCCTATGACGCCATGTCGGTACCGCGCGGCGATGCGATTGACCGTGATCTTGATTTTGTGACCGTGGCAATCGGCGATATTGACCGGGCGCTTTCGGCGGCCTTGCACCTTGATGCGGCCGATCGCGATCAGGCATCGGCGAAACTTCCGGCGATCGCGCCGGGGCGTGTTCTGATCTGGAATGACGAGGGGGATGGTCTTGTCAATGGCCCGGATGCCGGGGATATCGCCAATGTGGCCGGCAACGCGACCCTTGCCCAGGCGGCGGCCAATCGGGCGGAGGCCGCCGATGCCCGGTCGCAAACAGCCCTGGCATCCTTTGGGCGTGATCATGCCGGTGCGATGCTTGATCTTGATTTTCGCAGCGGCAATGCCCTGAGCTGGGAGGATGAGCGCCGCCAGCCGGTGATTGATGCACCCTTGAACCGGATCATGGATATCCGTGAAACCGGCGCATTGGTGCGATTGTCAAACGGGGCGCGGGTGACATTGCCCGACGCATCGATTGCGCGCAACGGGGTGCGTTATCGCCTGTTTAACGGGGATGGCACACAGGTCGATATCGCAGCGGCCAGCGGGGATGTGATTGCACCGGTCCATGGCGGGGCAGAAGGCGGGATTTATCCGCTGCCGATCCGGGGTGATATGGTTGATCTTGTCTGTGACGGGATCACCGGCGGGCGGTGGTTTGCCTGTCCGGTGCGCGAAAGCGGACCGGTCGTCAAACTGTTGCGCACTGCATCGCAAAGCATCCCGGCCGGGGGTGCCTTCCTGATTGAGTGGGATCAGGTGGTCGAAGACAGCCACGGGCTTTATGACGCCGCCAGTCATGGTCTGACCGGGATGGCGCCGGGATTTTACCATATCGATGTCGGGGTAAGTTTCCCGGTCACCAGCGAAGCGGTGATGACCACCCTGTCACTCGAACGGTTCAATGGCACGGACTGGAACATCCATCTGCAATCCAATGACATCACCGCGACCGGAAGCGGCGCCAATCACAGCTTGCGGCTTGGCGGTGTGGTGCGCATTGCCCCGGGCGGGGCAAGCGGGCTCAGGATCCGGTTGCGCCATAGCGATGATGTGACCCGCATGATCGTGGCCAGTGATCTTCTGAGCTGGTGGCATTTGCACCGCATTGGCGGGTAGCACAGCCTGTATGGCGTGACTGCTTGCCTGCTTACCTGTTTGCCTGGGGGCCGGGCAGAAATTCCTGATTTGATTTCAAGGAGATGCATCCAATGGGATTGCGGTATCAGCCGCTTGCGGCCGCCATGACGGTGGCGCGGGCATCAAGCAAAATGATTGGCGGTGAAAACGGATTGATCACGACCCTTGGCAATGATCAGCCGGGGTTTGATCATGACCGGCTTGGCCGGCGCAAGGGGCTTTTGATTGAGGGGGCGGCAACCAACTTGCTGCGCTATTCCCGGGATTTTTCCAATGCACTTTGGGAAAAGAACGCCGGTGTAAGTGTTGCGCCAAGTGCGGTTGCCGCCCCGGATGGCAGTTCGGACGCCATGTTGCTTGACCTTCCGGGCGGGGCCGATGGCCTTTATCAGAATGTTGGATCGCTGATCAGTGGGGATGTCTATTGCTTTGCCATCTGGATGCGGGCGGTTTCGGGAACGGTTGATGTCACCCTTGGCGGGATCAACGGGCCATCAAGCCATAACATCAGTCTTGATGAAACCTGGCAGCGTGTGTGGATCTCTGAACCGGCATCGGGCACCACGCGCTATCCGAAAATCAGTACGGCGATCTCGAACCTTCCGGCATCGGTGCTGATCTGGAATGCGCAGCTTGAAGCCGGGCCCGCGCCGACATCCGATATCATCAGTAACGGCATCCCGGCATCTCGGGCCGCCGATAATGTGACGCTTGATCCGGCTGACTGGTTTGCCCAAGGGGCCGGGACAATGGTGTTTGATCTGCATACTGCCCCGGCATGGGCGGGCATCTGGCGGATCGTGCAGCTTTATTCCGGCAGTCTCAATGATGATCATCTTGATCTTGGCTATGACAGCGATGCCGGTCAGTTGCGCATATCCTTGCGCAGGGATGGTGTGCCGATCATTACTCAGTCGCTTTACGGGACGCTGTCACCAGATACCCGCCATCGCATTGCGCTGGCGTGGGAGGATGATGTTATCGCCGTGGCCCTTGGCGGCAGCGTTCTGAAAACCCCGTCGGGCTTTGCCATGCCGTGCAATTTTTCCAATATCGTGCTGGGATCCTTTGGCGGAACGGACAAGCATCTGAATGGTCATTTGCGCAATCTGGCCTACTGGCCGGTCAGGCTTTCGGATGCGCGATTGTCTGAACTTTCGGTGGTGTAAGCAAATTTTCTAAAAATAACCCCATGAGGTGTCTTGTGAAGACCGATCCTATTGCGGTGCTTCGCGCCCGCCTTTTGGCAGAGCTCCCCGATGATATCGCACAGGCGCGGGATGCCTATCAGCGCCTTGCGGGCGAGGCCGCAGGCATCATGGATGCCAAGGAATTTTCCACCCATCAGGCGGCCTGCAAAGCCGCCCTTGGGCATCTTGAAAGCCTGATCAAGTTGCTGCGCTGGGCGTGTGACGGGGCGGAGCAGGCGGGAGGTGATGAATCTGGCGATACGGAAGGTGGCAGCGTGGTCGAAAACCTGATTGCCGAGGCCCGGCGCACACTTAGGCCATCGTGATCATCTGCCCTGCTTGCGGGGCATTCGTGGGATTGGAGGGACGAGGCAAGATGGGCTCCCGCCGTCGCGGGAGCGAGACGGGGTGATTTCCACGCGCGCGATATGATATCGCGATTGCAGAAACGGCTGATACCAATATATAATACATATTGGTATCGAGGAGGTCGATCATGGCGCGCAATACATCAGTTTCGCTGGGTGAGCATTTTAACGGTTTTATTGACGGACAGGTCAAGTCGGGGCGTTACGGGTCTGCCAGTGATGTTGTGCGGGCGGGATTGCGACTTTTGGAAGAGCATGAGGCGAAAGTTAAAGCCTTGCAAGAAGCCTTGATCGAGGGTGAACAATCCGGGCCCGCCAAACCGTTTGACGGGGATGCGTTTCTGGCCCGGATGAAGACCGAGCATGGCGGTTGATGCGCGATATCGCCTTACACCGCGGGCGGAGGCCGATCTTGAAGATATCTGGCGATATACGCATCGACGCTGGTCGGTGGCGCAGGCCGATAAATATATCCGCGATTTCCTGGGTGTTTTCTGAGCTGGCTGCATCAAAGCGCATCGGGCAGAAATGCGATGTGCGAGACGGCTATTTCAAAACCCCGGTTGGGGCACATGTGATTTATTACCGGCAGGCAAGTGATGCCATTGAGGTTGTCCGCGTTCTGCATGGGCGGATGGATGTAAACCGGCATCTTTGACCTTTGATTGCCGGTCAGTTTTACTCAGAAATATCAGATATTGCTGCCTCCGAGAGGCAAGGTCACCGGCTAGTTGAACTGGCGGCGTGATTGGTCATGGCTGTTTTCCGGGCGCGCGATAGACGCGCTGATTTATAGTGCCGACAGGAGGGCGGGATGATACCAAGTACTCAAACTGCCCGCTTTGCCGAGTTCGTCTGGATCTGGGATCAGGTTCTGGGGCTTGGCTTGCCATCCCATCATCGGAAAATGGCCGACTGGCTGGAGGAGTGCTGGAACGCCGGGCGGCGCGAGATGTTGCTGATGGCGTTTCGCAATTCCGGGAAATCAACGATTGTCGGGCTGTTTTGTGCCTGGTTGCTCTATCGCGATGCCGATTTGCGCATTCTGGTTCTTGCGGCCGACCTTGATCTGGCCAAAAAGATGGTGCGCAACGTCAAACGCATTGTCGAACGCCACCCGTTATTGGCGGGGCTTGTGCCCGACCGTCTGACCGACTGGGGCAGTGAACGGTTCACCGTGGCGCGGCCCGGTGTGTTGCGCGATCCGTCCATGCAGGCTGTTGGCATTGGCGGCAATATCACCGGATCGCGCGCCGATATCGTGATTTGTGATGATGTCGAAGTTCCCAAAAACAGCGATACCGCCCATAAACGAAGCGAGCTTCGCGAAAAACTGTCCGAGATTTCCTATGTCCTGTCGCCCGGCGGCGCACAGCTTTATGTCGGAACCCCGCACAGTTACTATTCGATCTATGCCGATGAAATGCGCCCGGAAACCGGCGAGGTCGCGCCATTTTTAAATGGTTTCTCACGTTTTGTGCTGCCCATCGTCAATAAGCATGGGGCATCAAACTGGCCCGAACGGTTTGATCAGGCGGCAATCGCCGCGATCAGGGCGCGCACGCCAGCCCACAAGTTTCAAAGCCAGATGATGCTGGAAATGGTTGCCCCCAATGCCGGGCCGTTTGATCCGGCGCGTTTGCACTATTACGACGATCTGGCCGAAATCGAATATGCCAATGGCCGGATGCAGCTTGGCATCGGGGATCGCACCATGGTCGCCAGTGCCTGCCACTTTGATCCGAGCTTTGGCGCAGCCAAGGGCGACGGGGCGGTGGTGGCCTGCGTCTATATTTGTGATCAGGGGGAATACTGGCTTCATGATATCGCCTGGTTGCGGGCAAGAAGCCCGCATGAGGGCGGGCAAAAAGGCGATGCCCCGTGGCGTGACGAGGCAAGTCAGCTTTGTGCACAGGTCGGGGCATTCATGGCGCGCAACCATCTGCCATCAGTGCGGATCGAGACCAATGGCATCGGGCGGTTTTTGCCCAATATCCTGCGGCGCGAACTTAAAGCGATCGGCTGGGCGGCAAGCGTCGTAGAACATTATGAAGCCACCAACAAGGTGACCCGGATCGAGGATGCCTTTGGCGCGGTGATGGGGGCGGGGCTGCTTCATGTCGGGGCGGCCGTGGTCAAAACGCCGTTCCTGCGACAGTTGCGCGAATGGCATCCCGCCAGTTCTGGTCATAACAGTGCCGGTCAAAATAGTGTTGGCCATGATGACGGGCTTGATGCGGTGGCGGGATGCATTTTGGCCGAACCGGTTCGTTTGCCGCGGGTCGATATGCCGCTGCTTCGCGCCGACTGGCGGCGAAATGGCGGGGCTTTCCGGGCGGAAAACCGTTTCAATCCGTGAATGATGGCTTGGAAACCCTGACGGGAGAAAAAAACTTTCTCGCAATGCCAAGTAGTTAGCCCGGCGGTGTATCACATTTGTGAAATATTCATGGAATTTTCAGCTTTGATCCCTACGTTTATTATATGAAAGAATAGTAGAGAGTTTTTAAACCTATACCAAAGAGTAGAGTGCGCCGCGCAAAACAAGTTTATAAACCCGGAAACGGCCAGATCGATTTGTTGATCAATTTAGCAGTCCAGGACAACAAGACGCCCCTGTGGGCGCACCTGACTGTCAGGAGGCCTGACCATGTGGAAGAAACTAAGCTTGATGGCTGTAATGGCAGGTGCCGTTGCAGTTGCGATCCCGGAAACACAGGCGTCTCCGGTTTGTGGTGACCGCAGCAAGGTTATCGACAGCCTGAGTGCCAAATATTCCGAGGAACCGGTTGCGGTTGGCGTGACCTCGAACGGTGGCGTGATCGAGGTGCTCAAGGCACCGGACGGGCAGACATGGACGATCCTGTTTACCTATCCGTCCGGGCCAAGTTGCCTGGTGGCCTCCGGCGAGGCCTGGCAGGATCTTGAAGCAAAGATCAAGGGACCTGCTGCCTAGGACTGCCTCTGCCTTTCGGGGCCGTGATCAACGGCCTTCCTTGGCTTGGGACCCGGGCACGGTCACTGGTACGGTTACTGGCACTGGTACTGGCACACGCACAGGAATGGCGCCGGATGGCGCCCGAGTGATGCCACAACGGGACAGAGACTGCGCATGGATGGTGCGGCCTGATCGGTGCACCCCGCCTAGACAAGTTTTATGCCGATCATCTAAACCGGAGGTGTTGCCCCGGTCGTGATGACCTCCTTGAACTGACCTGCAAACCAACCGGTTTGCGGGTCTTTTTTTTATCGAAATCACGAGGCCCCGGAACATGACCGAGCTTGCCCAGCCTGTCGACGTGATCTGGTGGATCACCGCGGTCGAAATTCCGGCAGTGGCCAGCCTGTTCTGGCTGCATTGGCGGATGCGATCGGAATTGCTGACCCGGATCGAGGATCAGCGCAGCCGCCATGATGCCGATTGCGGCGATCTGCGCGCCGATCTTGCCGACTTCAAGCTTGATGTGGCGCGCAACTATGTCTCGATCCCGTATCTCAAAGACATTGAAAAACGCCTGACGGGGCATTTGCTCCGGATCGAGGCCAAACTTGACAGCCCGCTTAAAAAGGAACCGGTCCATGACTGATCTTATGACCCGCCCGATTGTTGAACCCGAAGCCTTTCCTGACACATTGCCCGAAACATTACCGGATGCCGAAATCCTTGCCCGCACCCTTTATGGCGAGGCCCGCGGCGAAGACCTTGCCGGGATGGAGGCGGTGGCATCAGTGATCCTGAACCGTGTGGCCTTTGCGCGCAAACGCGGGCGCTATTGGTGGGGTAATGACATCAGATCGGTGTGCCTCAAGCCCGGTCAGTTTTCCTGCTGGAACGCCAGTGATCCCAACCGCAAGAAATTGCTGGCGATCAATCCGCGCGATCCGGCCTATCGGCTGTGCAAACGCATTGCCAAGCGCGCGGTGACGGGTGACCTTGCCGATCAGACCGACGGGGCGACGCATTACCACACCCATGCGGTTGATCCCTATTGGGCGCGCGGGCAGGTGCCGGTTGCAGAGATCGGCCATCACATATTTTACAAGAATATTGGATAGGGGAGGTATCACGTGATCCCGGCATTGCTTGCCCAGATCGGCCTGCCGCTTTTGATCAAGGCGGTGGGTGCGGGGCTTGATCATATCGACAATCCGATCGCCAAAACCGCCGCCGACGGCCTTAAACAGGTCGAACAAGCCGTCAGCAAAGGCGACGTCACACCGGCCCAAATCCTTGAAGCCAACCGCCACACCGAACGCATGGCCGAAATCGAATTGGCCCGCGATACCGAAACGCTGAAATCGGTCAATCGCACCATCCGAACCGAAGTCGCCAGCGAAGATGCCTTCGTGCGGCGCTGGCGGCCAAGCTTTGGCTATGCCGTCGCACTCACCTGGATCATGACCATGGGCGCCATCGCCTATGCGATCATCTTAACGCCACTCCAGGCCCCGGCGATCATCGCCGCCTTGGTGAATACCAGCCCGATCTGGGGCATTGCGCTTGGGGTGTTGGGGGTGAGTGTGGTGAAAAGGAGTGCGGATAAGAAGATTACGTGATTTCGAATATTTCGATTGTTTCGAATATTGCGTTTATAAGGGTAGTGCCTTATATATTGGGCACCCCCTTTGGCCAGAGGAGGAGGGGGATGTCGCGGGAAATGGAGAATGCGCAATGTCGGCAATACGAAAAGATGATTTTGGTGGCCGCTTGCCAACGCAGATCGAAAGCGCAACAGCAGACCAGCTTCGCCAGATTATTGCCTCTCAGGCAAAGGAGGGCGAGGATACCAAGCTGACTGTGATGCGTGGAGAGGGCGGGGCGGAAACCATCACCCTCAGTCCGGCCCTGACCGAAAGCCTGATGAATTTGTTGCGCCTTGTTTCTGGCCGTCAGGGTTTTCAGATGATTCCGCTGTCGGCAGAACTGACGACACAACAGGCGGCAGATCTGCTGAATGTGTCCCGGCCCTATTTGATCAAGCTGCTTGAAGCGGGCGATATCCCGCATACGACCGTTGGACGGCATCGCCGGATCAAGGCAGAGGACTTGTTTGCTTACAAGGAAGTCCGGGACGCTCGACGCGCCGCTGCTCTGTCCGAGATGGCAGAGAGGGACGCAGATTTGATCCTCAAGGGATATTAATCCGCCATGACATACCGGTCAGACCATTTTACAGCCCTATTGGATGCATGTGTTCTGGCTGGTGTGTTCAAGCGAAATTTGTTGCTGAGTCTTGCAGAGACAGAGCTGTTTCGCCCGCGTTGGAGTTCTATGATCCTTGATGAGATGGAGCGGGCAATCGCGAAAATCACAAATGGCGAAGTTGATGCCGCGAAGGAGCGTGAGAGTGTAGAAAGCGCTTTCGAAGATGCGTGCGTAGCTGACTTCGAACGGTTTATTCCGGCCATAAACCTGCCTGACCCGGATGATCGCCATGTCCTGGCTGCGGCGGTGGCAACACATGCTCAAGTTCTGGTGACAGATAATCTAAAAGATTTTCCTGCAGAAGAACTTGGCAGGTTCTCAATCGAACCGAAATCACTCGATGATTTCATTGCGGATACGATTACACTGCATGAACACACAGCTTTCTCAGCCCTTAGAAAAATGCGGAAACGTTTCAAAAACCCAGCTTTGTCAACGAGCGTGATCATTCAAACTGCTGAAAGCCAAGGTTTGCTGAAAACCGCGCTTCTGATGAAGGAATATGAGCAATATTGGTGATCGTCACCCAGCTCATCTGGTGTGCTTTAGAAATGTGTCAATATCTTCGGGTGCATACCCCAAAAGCTCCCCCATCCGCGCTGAATCGGCGTCATGATCGATAACCGTTCCATCGCATAAATTGCGCGACATGATCAGGGCTTCTTCGATCCGCCATTCTTCGCCGGGCAGGGCGAAGAACAGGTAGCGCATTTCAAAGGGCGGGCGGGGGATGATTTCTTCGACGCGGATGATGGTGCCTGCGGCGACATGCGGGGCGAAATCGGCGTCGGGGAAATAGTCGCTGACATGAAGCGCGTCTGAAAACATTGCCATCGGCTTGCTGCCGGCCAGCATCAATTCCAGTTCGCGGTCATTATGCGGGCCGATGCCCGGCGGTAATGTCAGTTCATCATCCATCATGCTTATCCGCATTGTGTCAGCCAATCGTCGCAGCGGCGTGAGACATCGTCAACGATGACGTCCTGTCTTGGGCTGTTGGCGTCGCTATCAAGTTTACCTGTGGGTAAAGATTTGCTGTTTGTGGCTTGGTTTCTGGAATTTGTTTACCCACAGGTAAAGTTCGGGTGCTTCGGCGATGGAGGCAGAAGCACCCGGGATGGCGGGCAGATCAAAGGGTGATGTTGAGGTTTTTCATGACCTTGCCCTGACCGCCGGCCAGAAGGCCGGTGATGCGGCCGTCTTTGAGGTCAAGGGTAACCTTGATCTGGCTTGGTGAGGGTTGGGCCATGAATGCGCCCTGGGCGATCAGGAAGGTGTCCTTTTTTATGTCCAGAAAATCATGAAGCACACAGGCAAGCGGGCCGGCGGCCATGCCGGTGGCGGCTTCTTCGGCAATGCCATAGCGCGGGGCGAACATGCGGGTGGTGGCATCGATATCCGCATCATCGGTTTCGGTGGTGAAGATGTAATAGCCGATCAGATCAAGCTTTTCGCTGATCGCGTTGATGGCGTCCTGATCGGGGGTGATATTTTTAAGGATTGCTTGGTCCCTGACCGCCAGCACGATGAAATTATTGCCGGTATTGACCAGAACAGGGCGGGCGCGGTCATCAAGATCATCACTGGCAAGGCCGAGTGATTTCAGAACATCGCAAAGTGTGACACCCTTATCAGACCAGTTGGCCGCAGGGGTGTAGGTCGGTGCAAGCTGTTCCATATAGGCCATGCCGCGATCAAGGATGATCTTGCGCGGGCCATCGACAGTTTCCTTGGATGTTTCGCCATCGCCAAAGCGTTGAAGTTCGGCCAGATAGGAAAAGGTCGCGATGGTGGCATGACCGCAATGGGCGATGCGTTTGGTCGGCGTAAAGAAATCAAGTCTGATCCCGCAGGTCTCGGATTTCGAGACAAAGGCGGTTTCCGAAAGCCCGACCTTTTGTGCGATCAAAAGCTTTTCATCGTCACTATAGCGGTCGGCATCCAGCACAACCCCGGCCGGGTTGCCGCCCGCGCCATCTTTGACAAAGGCATTGACGATCTGAACCGGAACGGTCCGGTTAATTTCTTGATGTATGCTCATAACTCTTTTCCTGCTAGAATCTTTGTTAGGCCGATTTTAGGCACCAATTCACAGATTATGAATTCATATATAAATGAAGAAACCTCATGAAAAATCGCGTGCGGGCCTGATGGCCAAGGCCAATCAGAATGCCCCGCTTTTGGCGGCGATTGCGCGGGAAAACAGTTTCAGCAAGGCGGCCGAAATACTGGGCGTGCATCAATCGGCAATCAGTCATCGGGTCAATCTGTTGGAAGAGGCACTTGGCTTTTCGTTGTTTGAGCGTACCACGCGCCAGATCACCCCGACGGCATATGGGCGTATTCTTTGTGCTGCGGCGATTGAGGTGATGGCGGTCTGGGACGGGGCGTTTGATCGGCTCGAAAAGTTCGAAAACCGGGGGGCGGTGCGCTTGTCGGTGTCATCGTCGCTGGCGATGAAATGGGTCTTGCCGCATTTGGGACGTGCGGCGGAGGCGGGGCTTGAAATCGCCCTTGATGTCAATGACCGCCCGGCTGATTTCCGGGCGGGCGTAATTGATGCCGCCATCCGTTTTGGTGTCGGGCCTTATCCGGGGCTGCATTCGACCCTGCTTAAAAAGGCTGAAATACTGCCGGTGGCCCGGCCGGGATATTGTGATCCCGGTGCGACCCTTGAAATGATCGCCGGTTTGCCATCGACCACATTTCTTAAAGACGTCGCGGGGGAGCGTGATGATACCGATTTCAGCTGGGCCTATTACAAGGATCAGGCGGGGCTGAGCATTGAGACGGATGCGCGTCACATTGCCTTTGATCGTGCCGATCTGGTGTTGCAGGCGGCAATCAACGGAATGGGCATCGGGCTTGGTCGGACCCTGCTGGTCGAGGGCGATATTGCCCAGGGCTTTCTTGTGCCGGTCGGGCCATCGGTTGCGATGAAGTCGGCCTATTGGCTGGTGTGTGGTTCCGATTTTGCCGGAACAGAACGCTATGCGACGCTTCTGGGCTGGCTTAGAAGTCAGATGAAATAGGCTTGCCGTTTTGGGCGGGCCTGCCTAAATTCCGCGCATGACAAATACAGAACATGAAATCATTTACCGCGTGCTGGGATCGGATGAATGGGCGGAAGCCCTGGCATCCGGGCAGTATGCCGGTGCGCCGCACGATATTGCCGATGGCTTTATCCATTTTTCGACCATTGATACGCTGGCGGCAACACTTGCGCTGCATTACACCAAGCGCGACGGGTTGAAGCTTTTGCATGTGCCGGTCGCACCGATCAAGGCCAAGCTTAAATGGGAACCGGCCCGTGGTGGTACGCTGTTCCCCCATCTTTATGATGTACTGGGCGTTGCCCATGTAACGCGGGTTGATGATTTGCCCCTTGATGCGAACGGTGTTCACATCCTGCCCGAACATCTGCAACAGACGCAGTGATCAGACGATCATAGGGCGTGAAAATGCGCCAAAAGCAAACGGGCAGTGCTGTGATCAGCACTGCCCGTTCTGTCTTGTGTTCAGTTTGCGTCGTATCGTTTTTACTTTGGTCGTTTTTATTTTGGTGTTGGACTAGCCGTTCAGCAGTGTCGAAACTTCAAAGCAGACCCCGGCCAGGATCACCAGCACGGTGACACCCGACAGAGTAAAAGCCGCAAGATTGGGAAAAGGGCTTCTTTTCAGGCGGTTTTGATATTTGGTGTCGTCATCAACAAGAATGTTGGGGCCACGCAGCATAACGCTCGGCTTTTCGACCTCATCATTGGAGGCCCAACGATGCCGGTTTTCCGGCAGATAAACGCGGTTGCGTTCTTTGGTATTTTCCGGGTTTGCCATGTTTGTCTTCATGTCCATCAACTTCTTTTTATCGGTTCCCAGCCCGTTCCGACGGCTGTGATGATTGCTGTTCCTGATCTATGGAATACCAAATACTATCCCAAAGATCAAGAAAACTATACCAATGTATATTTATAAAAATTAAAGTTCGTCCAAAAAACGCAGTTTTCTGCGGGTTTTGTGATGGTATAGGGTGATGCCGATGAGGATAGGTATAGTGCCGTCAGGCCCCGAAACAGGGGTGAGAAGAACGAATCCGATGGATGGAAGCCGCAGTGATGGCTGCATTCAAAAAGACCGGGCAGCGCCGATGATGGCGCTGCCCGGTTTCTTTTTGCGTATGGGGGATACGCATATGCGGGGTCGGGGGATGTTTTGATCAGACCAGTTCGGCCAGGGCCGCAGGATTGAAATCCTCAAGCTCGTCAAAGGCACCCTTGGCGACCTTGTTGGGCCACTGGGCATCCGTGATCAGCGCACGGCCAACCGCAATCAGATCAAATTCGCCGCGTTCCATGCGTTCGACCAGACCATCCAGGTTGGATTTTTCGGATGCTTCGCCCGAAAACGCGCCGATGAAGTCCGATGAAAGCCCGACCGAGCCCACCGAAATGGTCGGTGCGCCGGTAAGCTTTTTGGCCCAACCGGCAAAGTTCAGGCCCTTTTCGCCATCAATTTCGGGGAATTCCGGTTCCCAGAAACGACGCTGGGATGCGTGGATGATATCGACGCCGGCCTCGACCAGCGGGGCCAGCCAGGACGTCATTTCATCAGGCGTGGTGGCAAGGCGGGCGGTGAAGTCCTGTTGCTTCCACTGGCTGACGCGCAGGATGATCGGGAAATCCGGACCAACGGCGGCACGCATCGCAGCCACGACTTCGCCGGCAAAGGTTGCACGTTCGGCAATGGTTTTGCCGCCGAAGCGATCGGTACGCAGGTTCGTCCCCGACCAGAAGAACTGGTCAATCAGATAGCCGTGTGCGCCATGGATTTCAAAGGTGTCAAAACCGGCATTCTTGGCATCAAGCGCGGCCTTGGCAAAGGCGGCAATGGTATCGGCAATATCGGCATCGGTCATGGCATTGCCGCGCGGTTGATCCGGCGCCAGAAGGCCCGACGGGCTTTCGACCGGGGCATCGGGTTCCCATTCGGTAAAGGCGCGGGTTGAACCGGTGTGCCAGATTTGCGGGCCCATTTTGCCGCCCGCGGCATGAACGGCATCGGCAACCGATTTCCAGCCGGCAATTGCCGCATCACCATGGAAAAACGGAATGCCCGGATCATTGCGCGATGCCGGACGGTCAATCACCGTGCCTTCTGACAGGATCAGGCCAACGCCGCCTTCGGCGCGCTTGCGGTAATATTCGGCATTGATCGCACCGGGAATGCCGTTTTCGGCCTTGGTGCGGGTCATCGGTGCCATCACGATGCGGTTGGGAAGTTCAAGGGTTTTAAGCTTGAAGGGCTGAAACAGAACATCTGTGTTGGTCATGTGCGGAAGTCTCCGTCTTTTGAAAGTCTATGATGGTGACTAGATATATGATATATACCTGGTGTCAATGAGGCACCTGAACGAAACCAGGTATACTCAAGGAAACCGCACATCCCCGGTTGAGCCGCAAAAAGTTGAACCGCAAAAACCGGTGCCGGAAGGGTAATCCGGGAAGAACAAGCAAAAAAAGGGAAGGGAAAAGGACAGGTCATGGAAATGAAGGAATGCTCGATCAAGGAATTCCGCGCCGATTGCCCGTGTCGCGGCCTGTTTGACCAGATCGCCGATAAATGGTCGATGATGATCCTGGCGGTTCTGGCCGATGGGCCATTGCGCTTTAACGCGATCAAGCGCGGGCTGGAAGGCATCACGCAAAAGGCCCTGACCCAGACATTGCGCAAACTTGAACGCAACGGCATTGTCGCGCGCAATGTGATTGCGACATCACCCGTGGCGGTCGAATATGAAATCACCCCGCTGGGCCGTACCCTTATTGGCCCGTTCAAGGCGCTTTATCTTTGGACCAAGGAAAAGATGCCCGAAGTCGAAGCCGCCCGTGCGGCGTTTGATGAACGGATGAATGAGGGCGTCTGACCAACCCGGCCGGTATGGTTGATGCTGCATTGATCCTTGCCCATCGGGGCCGGGGCGCGTAAGAACAGGACAGGTTGTCAAACGCAAAAGGAGCCTGTCGCGTGGGGTGGTACAAGTCACTGGTTTTGCCGATTGTCCGCTGGATCGATGCAGAGACCGCACATGGTCTTGCCATATGGGCCTTGAAAAACAATCTGGTGCCGCGTGCGGATGACGCAACGGACGCGACCCCGATCCTTGAAACCGAAGTTTTCGGGCGCAAATTTGCCAATCCGGTCGGGCTTGCCGCGGGGTTCGATAAAAATGCCGAGGTCCCCAATGCCGCCCTTTCACACGGGTTCGGATTTGTTGAAATCGGATCGGTGACACCTTTGCCGCAACCGGGAAATCCCAAGCCGCGCCTTTTCCGTCTTTATTCCGACCGGGCGGTAATCAACCGCATGGGCTTTAATAATGACGGGGCGAAGGTCGTGGCAAACAGGCTGCGCAAACGTGCGCGCCGTGGCATCCTTGGGGCCAATCTTGGCAAAAACAAATATTCCGAAGACGCCGCCGATGATTACGCCAAGGGGGTAGAGGCACTTGGCCCCTTTGCCGATTATCTTGTCGTCAATGTATCATCGCCCAATACACCGGGTCTTCGTGCCCTTCAGGGTCGGGCTCCGCTTGAAAAGCTTTTGAAATCGGTGCTGAAGGCACGCGACAAATTCGCCAAGGGTGTGCCGGTGTTGCTTAAGGTCGCACCGGATCTGACCGATGAAGACAAATCCGACATTGCGAGCGTGGTGCTCAAGGTCAAAATCGATGGCATGATTGTCTCGAACACGACGATTGACCGGCCGGTCGGGCTTAATTCCTATGACCAGGATGAAAAGGGTGGTCTTTCGGGCCCGCCATTAATGGAACCATCGACCAAGGTTCTTGCCGATTTTTACCGCCTGACCGAGGGCAAGGTGCCGTTGATCGGGGTTGGCGGGATTGCATCGGGCAAGGATGCCTATGAAAAGATTTTGAATGGTGCGTCGCTGGTGCAGCTTTATTCATCGCTGGTCTATCACGGGCTTGAGCTTGTCACCGAGATCAAGGAAGACCTTGCCCGCAGGCTGCGCAAGGATGGCTTTGCCAATGTTGCGGACGCGGTTGGTGCGGCCTTCCCGGAAATTTCGGGCAAGGGCATCCCGGTGGATGAAGCCCGCGACGCCAAGGCAGCACTTGAAGCCAAAACTGATGCCAAAACTGATGCCAAATCGGGCAACAAAGAAGATAAAAAGGACTGACCGGAATGAGCAAAGCCGCCCCCTATGAAATGATCAATGGCCTTTCGGAAGTGATCGGCAAATATGATGCCGTGATCCTTGATCTTTGGGGGGTGGTGCATGATGGGGTTGATCCCTATCCAAGCTCGATCCCGGCGATGAAGGCGCTCAAGGATGCCGGTATTCCGGTTGCCCTGTTATCCAACGCACCACGTCGTTCGTCGGTGGTGACCGGCCGGATGGAAGATATGGGCATTGCGCGGGATCTTTATGGTCCGGCGGTGGCATCGGGCGAGATCGCCTATCGCCAGCTCGTTGATCGTACCGATCCTTGGTATGCGAAACTGGGCCGCAAGGTTTTGATGGTCGGTCCGGTGCGCGATATGTCGATGTTTGAGCATCAGGATGTCGAAATCGTCAAAACGGTCGAAGACGCCGACTGGGTCCTGATCACCGGCCCGAACGAGGACCACGATCCGGTCTCGAAATATGAAGACCTTTTGCACGCACTTAAGGCCCGCAATCTTCCGGTCCTGTGCCCGAACCCGGACCGCGAAGTGATCCGGGGTGGGGAACGCATCATTTGTGCCGGTGCCATTGCCGGACGGTACGAAGAACTGGGCGGTGATGTCCGCTGGGAAGGCAAGCCGTTCGCCAGTGCCTATGACTTCTGTCTGCAAATGTTTGACAAAGGCCCAGATGCGAAATTGCTTGTCGTCGGCGACAGCATATCGACCGATATTGCCGGATCAAACAATGCCGGACTTGATGTCGCCCTTGTCACCGGTGGCATCCACGCCGCCGAACTGGACGCGCCGCGCGGCACCCTGCCGGAACGTGAAAAGCTTGATGCGCTTCTGGCGGCCACGGGCCGTCACATCACCTATGCGATCGGGGATTTTTGCTGGTAAAATATGGCTTATCGTGAAGCGTATGTCAGAGTTCTGAATTTGCTATCACGCGCTTTCGATCATGTTGAAGGCGAAGGTCATATGCGGCCCGTCATCGTCGGTGGGGCCGCGGTGGAGCTTTATACCCAGGGCGCGATTGTGTCCGGGGATATTGATGTCATCACGCCCTGGCAGGAAACCTTCGAGGTGGCCCTTGAAAAAGAAGGCTTTGTGCGCAGTGTTGGCTTTGGCGCGTTTGCACGCGGATTTCAGCATCAGGAATTCGGTTTTGGGGTCGAAGTTGTTGGCAGGCAACTGATGGAAGGTCATGCAGATCAGGACCGCGTTCTGATCATTGATCTTGAAGGTGGTGGTAATGTCAGCTTCATTGCACTTGAAGACCTGATCGCTGATCGAATGGGGCAGTATAATGCGCCGCCAAACATGCGTGACGATATGCTGCAACAGGCCGCAGAGCTGCTGAAGCTTGCGGAAACTGTCGATAAAGCTTATCTTGATCGCAGAATATCGGACGAAACAGGTGGTGATTTTTCACTGCTATTTCTGGAAAACTACGTTAATGCGCAGAACAACTCTTAAAGAGCTTGGACAATCTATTGAGCGGAAGAAAGCCGAACTTGGCTATTCCGGGCAGGATTATGTTGCGCGCAATTCCGGGGAATACCGCACCGAAAGCAAGCGCGCACTTCTGCGCAATATTGCGGCTGCTGCGGCGGAGCGTGGTGAAGAGCCGCCGTTCAAGGCCAATTACTAATCCCTGTGCACATGGATGTGCTTGACCCGCTTTTCTGGTGAAAGGCGGGTTTGTTTTTATGGTCAGTACGCGGTTGAGCTGTCAAAATGTGCAGGCAAACCGGTCATAAAGACGTGCGAGTAATGCCCGATGCTCAGTGATGAAATCCGTGATTATGCCAACCGCTCGGTCCTGTGCTGGTTGGCGACCAGCTCCGGGGACGGGCCGTCGGTCAGCCCCAAGGAAATCTTTGCCTGTTATGGTGAAGACCGGCTCATCATTGCCAATATCGCATCCCCGCAATCGGTTCAGAATGTTGCACGCGATCCGCGTGTTTGTGTCAGTTTTGTCGATGTGTTTTCGCAAAAAGGCTGGCAGCTTTATGGCGAGGCCGTGCTGATGCGCCCGCGTGATGAGGGCTTTGACCATCGTCATGCCATCTTGCAAGGCATGGCAGGCGATGCGTTTCGGGTCGGATCATTGATCGATGTGCGCGTCATCAAGGCCAAGGAAATCCTGGCACCCAGCTATCGCTTTAATCCCGATATGGACGAAGCCGCCATGCGGGCTGGTGCGATGATCAGTTACGGCGTAAAGCCCCGCGATTAGCAGGTGCGCCAAGGCGGGGCTTTTCCTTGTTCAATGCTCTGCCACGCGCTTTTCGCGGAAGATGATGAAGATGCCGCTGGCGGTGATAATGGCCGCCCCGACAAAGGTCAGAAGATCGGGTGTTTCGCCCCAGAAGAACCAGCCAAGCCCGGTTGCCCAGACAAGGGCGGTATAGTCAAAGGGCGCAACAGTCGGGGCATCGGCAACCCGGAAGGCCTGGGTGATCATGGTCATGCCGCCGGTGCCGACAAAGGCAATGGCGATGAAAAGCCCGATATCCTCGACCCGGATCGGGGTCCAGAAATACCAGACGGTCGCACCGCTTAAGATCGTGCTGGTGAAGCTTAGATAAAACAAAAGCGTCCACATGCTTTCGCGGGCATCAAGCAACCGGGCGCTCAGCATCAAAAGTGCATAGGTAAAGGCCGTGGCGACGGGTAAAAGCGACACCGGTTCAAACGTTGCCGCACCCGGGCGGACAATCACCAGAACCCCGATGAACCCGACCATGACGGCCAGCCAGCGCCGCCAGCCAACGCGTGCAATCAGCACCGAAGAAATGGCGGTGATGAAAAGCGGGGCGACAAAGGCAAGAGCCGTTGCCTCGGCCAGGCCCATCAGATGGATGCTGGTAAAGAACATGATGGTGGCGGTGATCCAGATGACGGTGCGCATGAAATGCACGCCAACCCGGTTGGACCGAAGCCCGCCAAACCCGACCATCTTGATGGCAAGCAGAGTAGCAAAGGGAAGCGCAATCGAATTGCGCATAAAGATGATCTGGATCGGCGAATAATGATCCATCAATCCCTTGGCCAAGGCATCATTGATGCAAAGCAGGGCGACACCGGCACACATCAGGATGATGCCGGTCATGTTATGTTGGGGCTGTTGAGCATTCATGGTTGGTGGCGCTTTCCCTTTTGATGGCATGTTTGTTGGGGCGTTTTGCCATCTGTCTTCGAGTGTTAGGGGAAAAGGGCAGGTTAGGCCACAAAGAAAAACGCCGCCCGGTTACAGGCGGCGTTTGCGTTGGGACGCAGATGTAAGAGCCGATCAGAGTGCTGTGGCGCGGTTGGCTTCGATGTAAATCTCGCGCAGGCGCTTGGCGATCGGGCCGGGAACGCCATCGCCGATTTTCTTGTCGTCGATTTCAACCACCGGGCAGACAAAGGCCGAGGCCGAGGTCGAGAATGCTTCTTTTGCATTCTGGGCTTCTTCAATCGTGAAGTGGCGCTCTTCGACTTTAAGCTGCAATTCCTCGGCACATTTCAGAACCGATGCGCGGGTGATGCCGTGCAGAATGTCAGTCGAAAGTTCGCGGGTTACAATCGTGCCGTCCTGGGTCACGATATAGGCGTTGTTGCTTGATCCTTCGGTGACAAAGCCATCGAGAACCATCCATGCATCGTCGGCACCCTTGGATGCGGCTTCGGTTTTGAGAAGCGACGCATAAAGCAGCTGCACGGTCTTGATGTCGGACCGGCGCCAGCGGATATCGGGGAAGGTGACGATTTTCTGTCCACGTTCGGCCAGGGCTGATTTGATCAGCGATTTGCTTTGCGTGAACATAACGATGGTCGGCGTGGTTTCCGGGTTGATTGCGAAATCACGATCACCAGCCGACCCCCGCGAGACCTGAAGATAAATCAGGCCTTCGGTGATGTCGTTGCGTTTTACCAGCTCGCGGTGGGCTTCAAGCAGCTGATCGATATCAGGCTTGAACGCAAATTTGAGTTCGGAAAGCGAGCGTTCAAGACGCTTCATATGACCCATGAAGTCAATCAGTTTGCCATCAAGCACCGAGGTCACTTCATATACGCCATCGGCAAACAGGAAGGATCGGTCAAAGATCGAAATCTTGGCTTCGGTTTCCGGCAAAAATTCGCCGTTCACATAAACAGTACGCATGGCAACTTTCCTGGGTCAGGAACGGATATGGCTATCCGTCTTTGTTTGATATGGCGACGTTTCCATCGGTCTGCCCGGACATTTTCCGTGGCGGGTTGGTCCCGGCGACCGTCTAAAATCGATTTAGCTACTGATTATCACAGGATGAGGGGCGCTGTCGTGCAAAAGCTGTGGATCATGCGTCTAATTGATTGATTGTTGCTTGTATGGGGCGACAATGGCCGGTCATTGTTGTGATGTGGTCCCGAATATTGTCATATTGTCGAAGATTGTTCGATTTCGAAGCCAAAAAGCAAAAAGACAATTTTTTCCTTTTGACCTTAACATTGGTTGAGGTTCTATCGTCCTGTTCCATGAGATGAAAATATCATCAGGATTATGGAGCCGATTGATGAACAGTCCCCAGCCAATACGCCGCGACGTCACACCCGCCAATGATCACAACCGTTTGCAAAGCCGGGTCAATGCCAGTTGGGCAAAGCCGGTCCGCATACCGGTTCAGGAAGTCGATCTTGATGCCTATTTCGCCCGGATCGGTTATGACGGCCCGCGCGAAGCGACCCTTGAAGTCTTGCAAACCCTGCATGCCCTGCATCCGGCCAATATCCCGTTCGAAGCGATTGATGTCTTCAATGACAAACCCATCAGCATCGTGCCCGAAGATGTGGATCAGAAACTGATCCATGACGGGCGGGGCGGATATTGTTTCGAACAAAATTCCCTGTTCCGCCGGGTGCTGCGCAGCCTTGGCTTTGCGGTCGAAGGTCTAGCCGGACGGGTGTTGTGGGGATATGGCGAAAATGATCTGCCACGTCCGCGCTGCCACATGGCCAACCGGGTGACCATCGATGGCGAGGCATGGCTGGCCGATGTTGGTCTTGGCGGATGTGTGCCGACCGCGCCCTTGCTGCTTGATACTGCCATGCCACAGGTCGCCCCGCATGACACCTATCGCGTGACCAAGGGTGAGCACAGCTATTTTGTCGAACTTGAACGTGATGGTGTGTGGAAGGCAGTGCATGAGATCGATATCGCACCGGTGGCCGACATCGATTACGAGGTCATGAACTGGTACGCATCCGACCACCCGGAAAGCGGTTTTTGCAAAACTCTGATGGTGGCGCGATCCGCACCGTTTGCGCGGTTCACACTTCTGAACAATCGCCTGACCATCCGGCTTGTCACCGGCGAGGAAGAGCAACATACCCTTAGTGTCGGTGACATCCCGCAAACTTTACAGGACATCTTTGGCATTGCGCCTGATCCGGCATGGCGCTGGGCCTTTGCAAGATTGGTCAATCACGGTTAGGGATAAACGAGTGTGCGGTGTTTATGCCGCCTGTGAATGATCAAGGGCGGGGAGTTGTCGGCTCCCCGCCCTGTTTATATTTCAATTTATCTTTCAGTCACGATGATCACCATGCGGTTCGCTTGCCGGGGGAAGACGTTTTTCCGATGCGCTGTCAAAGACATGGACCTTTGTCATGTCAAAGGCGATATGGATGAAACTGTCAACCGCATAGTCCGGGCGATCCATGGTGAAAATCTTGATCGGTTTGCCTGCCAGCGTCACATGGACCAGGGTCGATAGCCCCATCGGTTCGATCAGCTCAACCTTGGCCGGAAGGCCGTTTTCCCCGTCAGAGACGATGGTGATATGTTCCGGGCGCGCACCCAGTGTCACCGGCTGATTGTGTTGGGCATCGCGCGCGGGCAAAACCGGTACCAGCGCACCGTCAGTCAGGCGGATGCCCGCACTGTTTTCCCCGACCTGTTCATAGCTTCCTTCCAGGAAGTTCATGGCTGGTGAGCCGATGAAGCTGGCAACAAAGATGTTGGCCGGCCGGTCATAGATTTCGACCGGGCTTCCGACCTGCTGAATGATGCCGTCATGCATGGCGACAATCCGGTCGGCCATTGTCATGGCTTCGATCTGATCGTGCGTGACATAGACCGATGTGGCACCAAGGCGGCGATGCAGTTTGCGAATTTCAGTACGCATCTGTTCACGCAACCGGGCATCAAGGTTTGAGAGTGGTTCATCAAATAGGAACGCCTGGGGTTTGCGCACAATCGCACGCCCCATGGCAACACGTTGACGCTGCCCACCCGAAAGTGCCTTGGGCCGGCGTTCCAGAAGGGCGGTCAGGCCAAGAATTTCTGCAACGCCTGAAATCGCATCGGCGATTTTTTCCCTGGGGGTTTTGCGTAAGGTCAGGGCGTAGCTCATATTTTCGGCCACCGACATGTGCGGATAAAGGGCATAGGACTGAAACACCATGGCGATGTCGCGGTCCTTGGGTTGCAATTCATTGACCACGGTTCCGGCAATCGAAATATCGCCCGATGTGATGTCTTCAAGCCCGGCAATCATGCGCAGCAACGTCGATTTGCCACAGCCCGACGGACCGACAAGGACAATGAATTCCCCGTCCGAGATTTCAAGATCAATGCCGTGCAAAACATCAACCGCGCCATAGCTTTTGCGCGCATTTGCAATTTGAATGGAAGCCATATGAAACGTCCTCTTATCCTTTGACCGCGCCAGCCGTAAGCCCCTGCACCAGATAACGCTGGATCAGCAGGAAGAACAGACAGGCGGGAATAAGTGCCAGCACACCGGCAGCCATCATCTGGCCGAAATCGACACTGAATTTTGAAACGAATGACAGAAGCCCGACCGGGAAGGTCGATGCGGACTCGCTGCTGACCAGCATCAGGGCAAACAGAAGTTCGCTCCAGGCGGCGGTAAAGACAAAGCCAAGCGTCGCCGCCACACCCGGAAGTGTGAGCGGCAGGATGATGGCGCGGAATGCTTCAAACCGGGTATTGCCATCAATCATCGCGGCTTCTTCAAGATCCTTGGGGATGCCGTCAAAGAAGGACTGCATCAAAAAGGTCGCAAATGGCACATTGAACGCCGTATAGACAATGATCAGCCCGGTCAGGCTGTCAGTCAGGCCAAGCGGGGCCAGAATTTTGAAGATCGGCGCAATCAGCATCACCAGCGGGAACATCTGCGTAATCAGCATCAATGCGACGATGATCACCTTGCCGCGAAAGGCAAAGCGCGAAAACGCATATCCCGTAAGGGCGGCCACCAGCGTTGTGACAATGGCGGTCGTGCCCGCGACAATCACGGAATTCAGGAAATAGTGCGGAAAGTTGCTTTGGGTCAGAACGAATGTGTAGTTCTCCCAGGTGGTGCGCGACGGCCACATACGGACCCCTTCGGTATAAAGGATGTCGTTGGGCGTCACCGAAACCTTGAGCAACCAGTAAAGCGGAAACAGCGCAAAGATCACAAAGGCGGCAATCATCAGATAATGACTGCCCCAATAGAGCCATTTGCGCGCTGAAGTTTGTCCGGTCAGGGTCATGGGGCGGAGTTCCTAACTATCGGCATGGGTCATGGCACGGCGCAGCGCGATCACACTGAGCGCATAGGCCAGCAACAGAACCAGAAGCACCGCAGCAATCGCCGAGGCATAGCCGAAATCAAGCCGTCGGAAGGCCTGGGTAAAGATGTAGGAGGCAACGATCTGGGTGGAATCTGCCGGGCCGCCATTGGTCATGACGACAATCAGATCGGCGAAATTGGCAATCCAGATGGTGCGCAACATCAGCGTGATGGCAATGGTGGGCGCAAGGAAGGGCAGGGTGATGCTGATGAATTGCTGTCGGGTGGTTGCGCCGTCAATGGACGCTGCCTCATAGAGTTCCTTGGGGATCGATTGCAGGGCGGCCAGCATGGTGATGGCAAAGAACGGAATGCCAAACCAGATATTGGCAATGATCGGCCCCCACATCGCAAGGTCGGGATCAGACAGGATATTGAACGGTTCGGCCATCAGGCCAAGCGACGTCATCCAGTGCGGCAGCGGGCCGACCACCGGGTTGAACATCCATGCCCAGTTCAGACCCGACAAAAAGGTCGGCACCGCCCATGGCAGGAACACCAGTGCCTGCACCAGCCGACGGCCCAGAAACTGCCGGTTCAGCAAAAGTGCCAGAATAAGGCCAAGGCTGAACTGAAACAGCAGGGATCCGAATGTCCACCATGCGGTATTGGCAAGCGCGCCCAGAAAAGCCTGATCGGAAATCAGGGCTTCGAAATGGGCCGTGCCGACAAAACCGCCGCTGAACGGATTAAGGATGCGGATGTCGCGGAACGCGTAGCTCAGTCCAAGGATCAGCGGCATCAACATCACCGCGATGATCAGGACAAGGGCCGGCGAGACATAAAGATATGGTTCGATGATCCCGGAAATCTTCCGTGAGAAGCCCCCCCGTCTTTCGACGGGGAGTTTTCCGGTTTGGGTTACAGTGGTCACTGATTTGCCTGCATCCAGTTTTTCTGTGCCGGGGTCAGATATTCTGCCCACTGATTGGCCAGTTCTTCCGGGGTGATCCGGCCCAGCATGGCTTCCTGACTGGTGCGGATGACCAGGCTGTCCTTGAAGAAGGCAAATTCTTCAAGATGGGTCGGCATGACGGTCGGGTGAACGTCCGGGTCGGACAGTTCGGCGAACCATCCGGCAAATTGCGGGCTGGCAAAGAACGGATCGCTTTCGGCACCGTTATGGATCGGAAGGGCACCGATGCGCTTGTTCCAGGTCAGGTTGCTGTCCTTGGATTCAAGATGGGCAATCAGTTTCCAGGCTTCGTCTTTATGTTCACTGTTTGAGAACATCGACCAGCCGGCATAACCGATGGTCGGGAATGCCTTGCCCGACGGGCCTTTGGGCATGGTGGTCACGCCAAAATCTTCTTCTTTCATGCGGCTTGAAATGGCGATCAGGGCGTCGGGGTCCTGATCAAGCATCGCACAGGTGCCCGAATAGAAACCGGCCACAATTTCGTTAAAGCCCCAGTTCAGGCTGTCTTTGGGTGCCAGGCCGTCCTTGTAGATATCGACCAGATATTCCAGACCATTTTTCCAGCCATCGGAATTGAAGGTGCTTTGACCGTCTTCGGTAAAGAAGTCGTTCGAACCGGCCATGGCCGCGCCAAACATCACCCAGCCATTCAGACCACCCGGCCCGCCGCGCATGCAATAGCCGTATTTGCCCGGAAGATCCGATACCTTTTGGGCCGCAGCGCGGAAATCTTCGAGGGTTTCGGGGACTTCGGTCACACCGGCTTCTTCGAACAGTTTCTTGTTATAGAACATCGCACGAAGATAGAAACCATAGGGCAGCATATAGGCGGTATTCCCCGCCGAGCGCGCAAATTCCAGAGCGCGATCATTCAGTGTTTCCGCGCCGTCCCATTTCGCAAGATAGGGTTCAAGACTTTCAAGCGCGCCATTATTGGCATACAGCGTCAGCCAGGTGTCGGGCATCTCGACAATGTCGGGGGTCTGACCGGCCGAAACCATGGTGGCGAATTTTTCGAATGCCTGCCCCCAGGGCAGGGACGTGATTTCAACCGTCACACCGGGGTTGGCGGCCTCGTATTCCGCGACCAGCCCTTTAAGGGTTTCGGTGCGTTCGGGGCTGGTGATGACTTCGACCAGCTTCAATGTGGTGTCGGCACAGGCCTGACTTGTTAGCGCAATAGTCGTTACACCTGCCAGTAGCGTTGTTTTCCAGTTCATGGTGAAGTTCCCTGTTTTAAACGATAGTGTTCTTACTTCAGGCTTGCCTCGATTGCGGTCGCCAGGTCAGACCAGAGGTCGTCGGCGCTTTCGAGACCGATATGCAGGCGGACCAGATTTTCGGGCACGCCAAAGCGCATCGCCGAATTGGGCCCGCCCACTTGCGCCCGCGTAACCAGTGCGGGGACAATCAGGCTTTCATGTCCGCCCCAGGACACACCGATCTTGAAAAAGCGCAGCGCATCAACAAAGGTCGGAATGTCGACCTCGGGGGCGAATTCGAATGAAAAAAGTCCGGAAGAACCGCTTAGTCCCGGGGCGGCCGGATCCATCAGGCCGGGATAGTGAACAGCGGTTACTTTGGGGTGATCGGCAAGTTTGCGGGCGATGATCATGGCCGACCGTTGATGTTCGCGCATGCGTGCCGGAAGCGTGCGCAATCCGCGCAACAGCAACCACCCGTCAAAGGCCGACAATTTCGCCCCGAGATAGGGCAGGATCGTTGATCGCACCCGGCCGATGAAATCGTTGCTTCCGGCAATGACACCGGCCACCACATCGCTGTGCCCGCCGATATATTTCGATGCCGAATGAATGACCACGTCACAGCCAAGGGTGGCTGGCTGACAAAAGACCGGGGATGCCCAGCTGTTATCAATCATCGAAACCGCACCATGATCGCGCGCGATCTCGCACAGGGCCTTGATATCATGGGTGTGGAAGGTCCAGCTGGTCGGGCTTTCAAGATACAGCACCTTGGCCCCGGGCAGAATGGCGTGCACCGCATCAAGGTCGCGACCATCGACGTAATCGACGCTGACATCCATGTCGCGCAGGAACATTTCGAAAAACCGGAACGCATCGGGATAGCAATGTTCGACCGACACAATCCGGTCGCCCGGTTTGACCACCGACAGAACAGCCGATGAAATGGCGGCCATGCCGCTTGCCAGACCAAGGGCGTCCTCGGTCTTTTCAAGGGCGGCGATCTTTTCTTCGAAGGCACGGACCGTCGGGTTGAGCCCACGCGAATAGACCGGTCGGGTTTTGCGCCCGGCATAGGTTTCGACCATTTCGTCGAAATTCTCGAATGTGAACAGAGAATTCTGGAAAATGGGCGGCACCACGGCATTTGCGAAATGTTCCGCGTCATAGGCCACGACGCTTTCGGGGTTGCTGACAGTTTGCTTGTGATTGTTCGGATTATTGTTGTTCTTCATCAGACATTCTCACGATGTCGTTCTCGACGACTTCAAGGATGGCAAGGGTGTGCTGGCGGGCCAGTTCGGCATCGCCGGCAACGATGGCGTCAAACAGCATGCGGTGAAATTCAAAGGATGAACTTGCGAAATCGGGGCGGTTGAACGGCTGGGCAAAGAAGCTTTCGAATGCTTCGCGCATTTGCCCCAGAAGCTGTTCGAATAACGGATTACCCGATGCCTTGTAGATCGACAGGTGAAACACCAGATCGGCCTCGCCAGCGGTACCGAATTCAAGATGTTCGGCCTCCATCGCATCAAGGGCGGCGCGCATTTCGTCAATGTCCTGTGCGGTGGCGCGTTTGGCGGCCAGCATGCTGGCTTCGACTTCCAGCCCGCGGCGCACTTCAAGGGTTTGCAACAACCCGTCGCGCTGGGTGGCGATCGAAAGCGGCATGAACAGGGTCTTTTCACTGACTTGCCGCTTCAGATAGGTGCCCGATCCCCGCCGGATTTCGACAACACCCAATGCCTGCATATGGCCGATGGCTTCGCGGATGCTTGACCGGCCAACTTTCAGGCCCGCCATCAATTCGCGTTCGGGCGGCAACCGGTCACCCGGTGCCAGTTTGGAACTGACGATGAAATCGGTCAGGGCTTCAAGGATCGCATCACGGCGTCCCGATGTTTCAATGGGTCGAATGGTCGCTCCGTCCGCGTGCGGCACATCACACCTTCTTGTTTGTCATCACAGGTCCGGACTGCCGGGGTGAACTGTTCAATCTGGTCAGTCATCAGACGTCAGACCAATTTTTGCGTTGAATCGGTTCAAGTCAAGTTCAAATTCAACCAACCGGTGATTTATGGGGGGATTTGCAGACTAATTCTCGGCTGGTTTGTGCAGGCGCGAAATTGAGAAAAGCCGCGGTTTTCAAAGGGTGGGGCATGAGGGTCGATCCGCACATACGCACACGCATTCAGGTTTGATCATGCGCCGGATTTTTATGGCCTTGGGGGCAAAACCGGCGGGGAATCGGGCGGGTTTGGCCCGGAAAAGACAAATCTGGATGGCGAACAGGATGAAATGCGGGATGACAGCGCGGGTCCGGTGCGCGGTTATTTTCCGGCTTTGGCGCGGGCTTCCTGGCTTAAGGATTCCATATAGACCAGAAGATCGGCGATGCTTTCCGGTGTCAGGGTGAATTCCGGCATCGTCATATTGTCATGCGATACGGTGATGCCTTCTGCCAGTGCTTCTTCCAGGTTTTCAAGCGGCCAGCGCAGACCGAAACTTGCCAGGGACGGCGCATCGGCAACGGCCGGATCCGGGGCCGGGTCGCCGTCAAACTTGGTGTGACACCGCAAACAGGTCTGCTCGGCAATGGATTGACCACGCGTGACATCGCCATGTTCTTCGCCCTTGCGTGACAGATAATCGCTGATCCCCCACATGCCCGCGGCAACGATCCCGGTCACAAGGATGACAAGGCTGATTTTCTGCATGGTGGATCTCCCCCTGTGGCGTGCCTGAAACGGGCCGTTTTCTTGTTGATATCAATCGACTTTACCACAGGTTGGTAACGAATTTCCTAAGCCGGTTGGCAGAAATCTGAGCCCACATGCCAGATTTTGACGATTGTTTTGGGGCGATGGTTCCTGTTTTCTATCTAAGTTGACGTTTACGTAAAAGTAAACAATGCTCTCGCGAAATACCGTTTCAGGAAGGAGGCCCTTAATGGAAAACAGAATCACGTCAGATACCAGCGATAACATCTGCACAATAAGCATCAATCGCCCCGAGAAACGTAACGCCCTTAATGAGGCGATGTTCGATGCACTCGCAAACGCCATGAATCACGCAAACCAAAATACAAATGTGCATTGCGTCATACTGCAGGGTGTCGGGCCACATTACAGCGCCGGACACGACATTGCTGAATTCGCCAAGCTTTGGCCCCAATCCCAAGACGGTGCGGTGCGTCGTTGCATTTCTGCCTTTGCTCAACAATCCAAGCCGATGGTGGCCGCAGTAACCGGGGCAGCCGTGGGTTTCGGCGCCACAATGCTGTTACATGCAGACTGGGTTGTCGCAGGAGAAAGTACTGTGTTTAAGTTTCCCTTTGCGGATCTCGGTATCGTTCCTGAAGCTGGTGCAACGGCGCTTCTGGCGCGCAGGGTAGGCGACATGATCGCTCGAGATTGGCTTTTAAGCGCCCGTCGAATATCGGCAGAGGAGGCGTTACACCATAGATTTGTTTCATGTGTAAAACCGGATGTCGATGTTCATGCAGCAGCCCGCGACTATGCACTTTGCCTCGCAGCAAAACCTGCCGATGCATTGCAGACCAGCCGTCGCCTGTTAAACGAAGGAAGCCTGTTGTCTGCCTGCGACGCGATCGAGAAGGAGGTCGTCTGCCTGAATACTTTGATCCCGGCGGTGGCCAAGGCATCCAGCGGAAATTCATAAGTCTGTTACTGCCAAATAGGCCAGTTTGCGAACAGCATCAACGAATTGGGCCTCCAGAGACCCGTTTGCCATTCAACAAGCAAAAGGCCGGCTTTTTTGGTGAAATAGCTAAACTTGTTGAAAGCAACAGTGCTGTTGCGAGTGAAAGTTATTGATAATCAGTATCACTTGCGATATGGCTCAAGCCGTGGGGAACGGAGCTTGAAAGGGCTGCGCATAAAGGAATGCCTGTTTGGCCGGTAATTCAACATCTTTGACATTGTTCATGCGCCAAAGACCGGCGCTTGTGAACTATGCCAGTTCGATCATCGGCAACCGTGTGTTGGCCGAAGATCTGGTGCAGGAAGCCTGGTTGCGGTTTGACGAGGCGTCCAAAGGCCGGTTTCTGGAAGACGCGACCGGGTATCTTTACCGGATCGTGCGCAATCTTGCCCTTGATAGCAAACGGCGCGATGCGCAGGAAAGTCGTGTTACCGGGGCGGTTGACTATGAAGTGATCGCCAATATTTCGCCCGCACAGACGCCGGATCCGGAAACCATCGTTCTTTACAAAGATGACTATGCCACCCTGATGCAGGCCCTGGCCGAGCTTCCCGAAAGAACGCGGATTGCCTGCGAAATGCATCGCTTTGGCGGGGCCAAGCTGCGCGAGATTGCCGAATTCCTCGATATTTCTGTTCCGCTGGCCCACAAGCTGGTGGCGGACGGTATTGACCATTGCCGCGAACGTCTGGGCGGTTGGCCATGAAGGTAATGCATGACCCGGTCATTCTTTTCAGTGTAGAAGATCGCATTGCTGCCCGTCTGGGTGGTGATCAGATGCGATTGCTGACAAGATATGTCCGTGGCACGGCCGATCAAATTGCGCGCCCGGACGGTGAAATGGTGTGATGACAGGGATGACAAACCCGGCGCAAGCCAAGGCAGCAAAAGAAGCAACCGACTGGATTATCCGGTTGCACGAAGCGCCCGAGGACCGCAAACTCAAGGCAGAATTTGATGCCTGGTGCGCGCAGGATCCGCTGCATCTTGATGCCTGGAATGCGACCAGACGCACCGCTGATTTGATGGCGGGGATCGCACCGCTTGGGGCCGATCAGGCTAAAGACGGCAAAGCCGACTGGCAGCGTTTTCTGGATGCCAGACGTGCATCCGAAGACGATCTGGCCGATGTCAGAACCGCTGCTGGCGAAGATGCCATCGCAGCCCGGGCCGAAGAAACCGCCAAAGTCATCGCCGCCCAAAGCCGGTTTAAAAAACGCGGCAATACATCCTGGCGCGGGATTGGTCTTGGCGGGCTTGCCATTGCCGCATCGCTGGTCGCAGCAATAATCGGGCCGCGGATTGCAACCGAAATGCAGGCTGATCATTTCACCAAGACAGCCGAAATTACCACGGTGACGCTGGCCGATAACAGCACAGTGACCCTTGCACCTGAAAGCGCGATCAAGGTGCGGATGGATGGCACCACCCGGTTTGTTGAATTGCTAAGCGGGGAGGCGTTTTTTGAAGTCACTCCCGATCTGCAAAAGCCGTTTACCGTCGGTGCCGATGCCGTGACCGTAACCGTGCTGGGCACAGGATTTGATGTGTCTGATACGGCGGGTCGGTCGAGTGTCGCGGTTGAACATGGGCAGGTCCGTGTTGAAAATGCCCCGACCGTGCCACCGGTGTCGGAATTGCTTGAAGCCGGACAACAGGCCCGGGTCAGCCGCGACGGACAGGTTCGCCGGTCAACCGCCCCGGCAAGCCAGATCGCCGCATGGCGCCACAATCAGCTGATCGCCCAGGATCAGCCGCTGGGCGAAATCGTTGACCGGTTGCGCCGGTATTATACCGGCACCATCGTCATTACCGATGCCGAACTGTCCCGTCAGACAGTGACCGGGGTTTATCGCCTTGATGATCCGGTATCGGCCCTGCGCGGGATGGCCCGTGCGCAAAAGGCAACGGTGCGTGAAATTACCCCTTGGTTGCTTGTTGTGTCGCCGTCCTGATCAAATCCGGATCATGAGGCGCGCCGGGAAATTTGCGTAAAACCGGGGCTTTCAGGCTGATTTTGAATTTTCTGAAACTTTTTTTGAAAAAACACTCAGCCGATCCGTTTTGTTTCATATCTCGCCATTGAGAAGCGTTTGCATTCTCAGTCTGGTTGGGGCATATGACGTAAAACGGAGATTAAGACGAATGAAGAGTGGGGGTGCAGACACGCTGCGTAATCGTGGACGTGTTGCAGTTATAGCCAGTGCCTTGATGATGACGACCGCCTTGGCGCCCGTCATGTTTGCAAGCGATGCGACCGCCCAGGTCGCGGCAAACGGCATTGATGGTCAATATGCCTTTGACATTCCGGCCCAGTCGCTGACCAGTGCGCTTGCGCAATTCGGTGTTCAGACCGGGCTTCAGGTGACTGTGGATGGCGCGCTTGCCCGTAATGTGCAGGCCAGTGCCGTTTCCGGTACCATGCGTGCAGATACGGCACTTGAAGCATTGCTGCGCGGAACCGGACTGAGCTACGACATCACCGATGACGAAACCGTGGTGATCGAAGCGGTCAATACCGGCGGGGCCGCACAGGGCGAAGTTCTTGACCCGATCCGGGTTGAGGCGAATGGCGCAGAAGCATCGGGTCCGGATGTTGCCATTACCGAAAGCTTTGTCGCATCGCGCAGCCGCACGGCATCGAAAACCGACACGCCAATTCTTGATGATTCATCGGCCGTGTCCGTGATCACCCAGAAAGAAATGGAAACCCGCAACGTTCAGGACATCCAGCAGGCTGTTTCCTATACCGCCGGTGTCCAGGCCGCGGAATACGGGTCAGATTATCGCTATGACTATGTGCGTATTCGCGGCTTTGGCCAGACGTCGCTTAGCAGCTATCGCGATGGTCTTCCCATTCGTATCTACAACTTTACCAACAGCCGTCCCGAACCGTATGGTTTGCAGCAGATCGATGTGCTTAAGGGATCGACATCAAGCCTGTTTGGCCTGAATGGTCCGGGCGGTCTGGTCAATATGACGACCAAACGTCCCGAAGACGAAGCTGGCGGCGAAGTCTTTACCACCTTTGGTGAAAATCACCTGCGCGGTGGCGGGGATGTTACCGGCCCTGTGGTCGAAGGCAGCAACTGGACATACCGTTTGACCGGCCTTTGGCAGGATGCCGAACGCAGCCAGGATTATTCGCAGGATGACCGTCTTTATATCGCACCTGCCTTTACCTACAAGCCCAAGGCAGGCACCGAAGTTACCCTTCTGACAAGTTACAGCGAACGCGACAGCGGTCTTGGCTATGGCTATCCGATCGGGATCGAAACCAGCCGCGATGCGTTCTTTGGGGAACCGGATTTCAACAATTTCGACACCGAAGAAACCAATATCGGTTATGCGCTTTCCCACCAGATTACCGATAAGCTCGAATTTCGTCAGAACGCGCGTTACACCCATGTCGATCTGACCTATGAAACCATCTATCTCAATGACAGCACACCGCTTGGCAATCGTAATGCCTTTGCGATTTATGGTGAACTTGACCGCTTCGGGATCGATAACCAGCTGCAATATGACACGGCGATCAACGATACCTTTGACAGCAAAACGCTGATGGGGATCGATTTCAACCGTGACCGGAACCGCGAATTCCGCCGCGACGGTACGGCATCGGCAATTGATCCGTACAACCCGTCCTATTGCGGGCTTTCCTGCATCACATTCACAAGCAGTTCCGACACCGAAATCACCCAGTCGACCTATGGTGCCTATCTGCAGGAACAGCTGACCATTGCCGATGACTGGATTGCGACGGTTGGCGGGCGCTTTGACTATGTTCAAAGTGACACCGACACCATCAGCAGCGGCACCACGGCCGAACGCGATGATCACAAATTCACCTCGCGCCTTGGTCTGACCTACAAGGCGACCAACGAAGTTTCGATTTACGGCAATTATTCGGAATCCTTCCAGCCGGTCTATTCCGGTCTGGCGTCGCGCCCCGACGGGGTCAAACCGCAGGAAGGCACGCAATATGAAATCGGCGTGAAATATCAGCCCGAAACCTTTGATGCGCTGTTTACCGCGGCCCTGTTTGACCTGACCCAGGAAAACGTGTCGCAGTGGAATTCAAGCACCAGCAGCTATAAGCAGATCGGCGAAATCAATTCGCGCGGGCTTGAGCTGGAAGGCAAGATGTCACTTGATGAACAGACCAACCTGACGCTTGCCTATACCTATCTCGATGCGGAAATCAAAGACGACATTACGGCCGCCAATATCGGTAACAGCCCGGCAAACGTTCCCGAACATCAGGCATCCGCGTGGCTTGATTACACCATTCCGGGGCAGGGCTGGTTTGGGGATCTGACCCTTGGCGGTGGCATGCGCTATACCGGCGAACGCGCACGTAATGACGGCAATACCGAAACGCTTGGCGGATACACGCTGTTTGATGCAGCGGTCATTTATGCGGTGACCGATGATGTCAGCCTGTCGGTCAATGCCACCAACCTGACCGACCGTGAATATGTGTCTTCCAATACCTTTGGCAGCCGCTATTACGGTGATGGCCGCACGGTTCTGGCGACCCTTAAATACAGCTGGTAACAGCTGATCCAATCTATCTTCTGGCAAAAGGGCGGGGCATTTTCCCCGCCCTTTTCGTTTGGGATATTGGCATTGAGCGATCTGTATGATAATTTTTAAAAACTTCATAAGTTCGAATTTCAGATCATACAGGAGATTTCAGAATGCGGCATTCATCGCTTGTTGCCTTTGCCATTGCGGTTTTGGCGGCAACGCCGGCACTTGCCCATACCGGGGCGGGTACGGTTTCGGGTTTTGCATCGGGTTTCGGGCATCCGATCGGTGGTCTTGACCATTTGCTGGCGATGGTTGCGGTCGGCATTCTGGCCTCCCAGCAAGGGGGCAAGTCGGTCTGGCTTCTGCCTTTGTCTTTTGTCGGCATGATGACTGTCGGCGGCATTCTGGGCGTTGCCAATGTTGCTCTGCCGTTTGTTGAGCTTGGCATTGTCGGTTCGGTGATTGTGCTGGGCGCGGTTATTGCCCTTGGCAAACATCTGCCGACCGGTGCGGCGATGGCGCTGGTTGGTCTGTTTGCGGTTTTCCATGGTCATGCCCATGGCACCGAAATGCCGGCAACCGCCAGCGGCATCGAATACGGGATCGGCTTTGCTGTTGCGACTGCGGCACTTCATGCCATCGGACTTGGTCTTGGCATGTCGGTTAAAAAACTGGCCGAAAAGGCCGCCCCATTTGCCGTGCGTGCCGGTGGCGGTGCCATCGCAGCAGCGGGCGTTTTCCTGCTTGCGGCGTGAATGCAGTCCGCGATGACCTGATATGAAAAACGGCCGCCGTTCCGGATGGGAAGGGCGGCCGTTTTGTTTTCAGACCGGTTGCATAGTGACGCAGACCGGGCAAAGGCTATTCGCGCAATTTCTCGCGTGCGGGTGCGCCGCCGCGTCCGCGCTTCAGGCTGGGCAGGGCCAGCATGGCCAGAACGAAAAGACCGGTCGCCAGTTTAAGGTCGGGAGGTGGCATGCCTGCCGCCAGGCACAGCGACACCAGCTGATAATAAATGATCGCCCCGACAAACGGCGCCAGAAGCTGGCGAAACACGCTTTGTTTGCCGACGACCGCCTCGCCGATCATCAAGGCGGCAAGACCGTTGATCAGAATGCCAAGCCCCATATTCACATCGGCAAAGCCTTGTGACTGGACCATCAATGCGCCACTGGTCGCCGAAAAGGCACTGGCAAGGCCGACACCGACAATGGTTGAAACCCAGACCGAAATGCCCTGTGCCTCAGCCATGGCGGGGTTGGAACCAACCGCGCGAAGGGCCGTGCCCTTTTCGGTTTTGAAAAACCAGTTCAGGGCCAGGAACACAGCCGCACCAATGATCCCGGCAATGATGATCTTGCTGACCGGGAAGCCCGGGGTAACGAACGGTGCCCAGTTATAGACACTGTCCGAGCCAAAGATCGACAGGTTCGATTTGCCCATGATGCGCAGATTGATGCTGTAAAGCATCGTCATCATCAGGATCCCGGCAAGCAGGGTGTGAATGCGGAACCGCAGGTGAATAAGTGCCGTACAGCAACCGGCCAGAAAACCGCACAACAGGGCCACGATGATCGCAAGCGCCGGGTTCATGCCCGCGGCAATCAGAACACCGCATACACACCCGCCCAGCGGATAGGCGCCCTCGCTGGTCAGATCGGGGAAATGCAGGGTGCGGAACGGGATCATGATGCCCAGAACCACAAAGGCCAGAATAAGGCTTTGGGCAAGGGTCACCGGCACAAGGGCGACATAGCTGGTAAAGGTCGAAGACAGAAATTCCATCGTATTCTTAAGCCCCCAACATCATCGCATCGGTCTTGACCGCGAAATGATCGACCAGTTTTGCCACGGTTATATTTGCTTTTTCGTCGCCACCGATCTGAAGTTTGACGCGGCCGGCATCAAGCATGATGACGCGATGCCCGTAATCGACAGCGTGCTGCATATTGTGGGTCACCATCAGCGTCGTCAGTTTCAGGCTGTCGACCGCACGAACGGTTGCCTGCATGACAAGGTCCGCGGTGCGCGGATCAAGGGCCGCGGTATGTTCATCAAGCAACAACAGATCGGGCGATCCGCCAACCGCCATGATCAGCGACAATGACTGGCGCTGTCCGCCAGACAGAAGTTCCACCTTGGTGTTCAGGCGGTTTTCAAGCCCAAGACCAAGGGTAGCAAGCCGTTCCTTGTAATCGGCAAGCCGTTTGGCATTAAGCCCGCGCGCAAGGGTGCGTTTTTTGCTGCGCAATTCGGCCAGAAGCATGTTTTCGGCAACCGTCATGCTGGCCGCAGTCCCCAGCATCGGGTCCTGAAACACGCGCGCAATCCGGGTGGCGCGTTTATGAACCGGGGTGTTGGTGACGTCATCCCCGTTAATCAGGATTTGACCGCTATCAAGGGGAAGCGCGCCAGACACGGCGTTCAGCATCGTGCTTTTGCCTGCCCCGTTTGATCCGATGACCACACCGAATTCGCCGGTTTGCAAGGTCAGGTCAAGATTATCAAGTGCCACCTTTTCGTCGGGTTGTCCGGCGTAAAAGGTTTTGCGTGCAGATCGGATTTCAAGCATCCGTCTTCTCCTTGGGCCATGTGTGACATGGCGAAATGGCATTGGCGCCGAAGGGAATGACCACTTGCGGCGCCAATGTGTGTTCAGGTCTGGACGAAATTATTCGACGATGCAGCCGCAATCGTTGAATTCAGCCGGAATTTCGATCCCGAAGGCCGCAGCAGCCGATTTTGAAATCATCGGTGCATGGGTTTCATAGGACGGGGCGGACGGCGGGATGTCTGCCGGTGATTTGCCCTTAAGGATTTCGGCTGCGATCTTGCCGGCATTCAGGCCGACCTGGCTGTAATCAACCGAGAAGCTGGCCGGAACGGTGCCATTGGCAACAGCCGAACTGTCAGAGTTGACAATCGGAACGCCGATCTGGCGCGCTGCGGCCGACACGGCGGCAATGGCCGGCTGGATCAGGTTCGATGCCGGGGTATAGATGACGTCTGCCTTGCCTGCGACCGATGTGATGCGCTGCTGGATGTCATTGACGTTATCAATGCCGACCGCAACGACCGAGAAACCGGCAGCCGGTGCCAATGCTTCGACCTTTTCAAGAAGGGCAACGTCATTGGCTTCGCCCGGGTTGTAGGGCAGGGCAAGGCGTTTGGCATCCGGAAGAAGCTTGCGGGTGAATTCCAGAACCGCTGCGATATCCTGAAGATCGGACGCGCCGGTCATGCCCTCGTCACCGGCTTCCCATGACGGGACCAGCTTGGCAGCAACCGGATCGGTCACAGCCGAAAAGACGATCGGAATGCCCGATCCTGCCAGCGCCTGTTTGGCAATCTGCGAAACCGGGGTGGTGATCGTGTAGATCAGTTTCGGATTCTCGGATTGCAGCTTGGTGATCATCTGGGGCACCAGGGATGCGTCAAAGTTGGTGTGGCTTTCGGAATAGGAAACGTCTTTGCCCTCAACAAAGCCGTTTTCAGCCATGGCTTCCTTGAAGCCTGCAATCGCGGCATTAAGCTGCGGATGTTCGCCGAAATTGGCGATCCCGACCTTGATTTCCTCGGCCGATACGCTTGAGACGGACGCAAAAAGGCTGCCTGCCAGGACCAGTCCGGAAAGAAGGCCCGATTTGTTCATTTTCATTACCTGAAACTCCCTGATTCTTTTGGGCCGGCATTCGCTGCGCCGACCTTGAATGCGGATCATGCGAAGTTCCGGTCAGGCCGTCAACTGAATGTCGACGAGAACGCTGGCTGACGCCGTGAAATCGCATCGCACCGGAATTTGAAAGATCACGGTCACCAAATTGCCACTTTGCATTCTTACGAGCGGACAGTAGAAGAATGAGAATGCACCTTTCTGGTGAAGCATGAAGGATCGTCTGTCCGATATGGCCCGCATTTGCAAAGCAAACAGCCGACTATGTGTCTGCCTGATGCTGCTTATGGCTTTTGTAGCCCAGCAGTGGCATCTGGCGCCGTCGGTGTTTTTGCCTGCCGGGGATCATGCTTCAGAAATTGCCTTCGCCGACATTATTGCACATGGTCACAGCCATGACTGGGATGAACAGGGCGAACCTGACAGGCACAAAATCCCTTCGACGCACGATTTGATCGACCACGAACACCCGACGGTGATGTTGTTTGATCTGAACTATGCGTTTGTGGTTCCGGAAGGAAATGCATGGCAGGCAGACTTCCCGCTTGCCCGGACGTTGCAGGCCCAGCGCGACCTGCGGCCGCCGATTGTTTGATCCGGTTTCGAATATTCGGAATTTCTAGGATTCAAACAAAGAAAGTTCACAGATGAACAGTCTGAAAAGGGCTGCCTGTTCTGTTGTTGCGCGCGCGCCGCGTTCAGCAGGATTGTTGGCCGTCTCGTTGCTGTTGGTTGCATTTGCAACCGACGCCCTTGCGCATGCCGTCACCGAAGGCGACAAGGGATACATTATGGAAATCAGCGGCATAAATCTGATTCCATTTCTTTATCTCGGAGCCAAGCATATGGTCACCGGCTATGATCACCTCCTGTTCCTGTTCGGGGTGATCTTCTTCCTCTATCGCATGAAGCATATCGCCATATATGTCAGTCTGTTTGCTGTCGGGCATTCCACGACGATGCTGCTGGGTGTCTTCTTTGAATGGAATGTCAGCAGTTACCTGATTGATGCGATTATCGGATTGTCTGTCGTTTACAAGGCATTGGACAATCTTGGTGCATTCCAGCGGTGGTTCGGTTTTCAGCCCAACACCAAGGCCGCGACCTTGATTTTCGGCTTCTTCCACGGATTGGGTCTCGCGACCAAAATTCTCGAATACAACATCGCGCCAGATGGGCTGTTGCCAAATCTGATTGCCTTCAATGTCGGGGTCGAGATCGGGCAGCTAATTGCCTTGGCAATGATCCTGATTGTTATGGGCTTTTGGCGGAAATCCCCAGGTTTCTGGCGGCACGCCTATAACGCAAATGTCGCGATGATGTCAGCCGGATTCATGCTGATCGGGTATCAATTGACCGGCTACTTTGTAGCCTGAGAACAGGAATTTCAAAATGTATAACGCAAACAAACCAAATGCGGACGAATTGCCAAGCAGTGCACAATTGATCCGTTCGACCATTGCTGCTGCGGGTATCGCGATTGTTCTGCTGGTCACGGTAATTCTTCCGGCAGAATATGGCATCGATCCGACGCGCATCGGCAGCATGCTTGGCCTGACCGATATGGGCGAAATCAAATCCCAACTGGCAGAGGAAGCCGAAGCAGATCGGCAGATGCTGCGTGAAATGGAAAGCCAGTTCGGCACCAAGTCTGATGGTGATACCCAGTCCAGTCTGATGCAGACACTCGTTGGTCTGTTCATTTCTTCGGCCAAGGCACAAGATGCCGCAGATGGGTGGAAAGATACCGTGACCTTCACTTTGGAACCGGGGCAGGGCGTCGAATACAAACTCGTTATGTCCGAGGGTGCCGTCGCGCCTTTCATGTGGAAAGCCGAAGGTGGTGTTGTGAATTTCGATCTTCATGGCGATGGCCCGGGCGGCAAATCAGTCAGCTATGAAAAAGGCCGGGCATTGCCGTCGGACGAGGGGAATGTCACCGCCAAATTTGACGGTTATCATGGCTGGTTCTGGCGTAACCGCGACAAACAGAATGTTACTGTAACGCTGTATGTCAAAGGCGATTATGTGGAATTGAAAAAGACCTACTGATTGTCACAGACGCTGAATGAAGAGAAGGGGCAGACGGTGTCTGCCCCTTTTTTGCGAATGTATTGGACTGTATTTTTCAGATGGGTGCGCAGTCAGGCTAACTGCCATCAGCCGTGCGATAGACTGTCAGGCCGTTAACGACGATCCGGCCATCTGGAAGCAACTGACCGTCATATTCGGTTGTGCCTTGCGGGCCGGGGCGGCCAACCGCAAGGCCGTTCACCGCAAAGGGCAGCAAGGCACCAAGAAGGGTCGGGCTGTCAGGCGTGCCCAGCAGGTCAACCAGCTTGTCCTGGCCCAGCAATTTGAAATCAAAATCACCGGTAAAGCCATATCGTGCGGCGGCCTGGGCCATGAATTCGCCGGAACCAAGGGCCTCAAGCCCGCGGGATTCAACGTAGAATTCCTCGACCTTGACCGGGGCTCCGTTCTGGGCGGCCTTTTGCCAAAGCGCATCACCGATCTGGCGGCGGGCAAATCTGGGGGCGGTGCCGGTCAGGATATCGTGGAAGCCTTTTTCAATGATCGGTTTGGCTTCGCGCCAGGGCAGGCCGGTGCTGCTGCTTTTGACGCGCATGGTGCGCGGCTGGAACAGGCTGGGCAGCCATAAACCGTCATGGGCGTAATCAAGATGGGTTTCACCGTTTTCGCCGGGATAAAGGGTAAAGCTTGCCGATTTGACCGCCCCCATTTTTTCGCGGTTGGGACCGGTCCATTCGGCACCCTGCCAGGCAATGCGGGCCAGTTCCGGCAGCCACTGGATCATCAGGCCATTCATCATCCAGTGTTTGCGCGTCACCGGTTCGTCACCGATCAGGAAATCGGCAAAGCCGTCAAAGGTCACCGGGATGTTGCGCGCAGTGTCCCAGCGCAGATAGCCCCCCGCATTGCGCATGGTCAGATCGCGCTGGTCACTGGTGGCTTCGGCTTCCATCCGCGCGCGTTCGGGCAATTTGACATCAAGATCAATCTGATTGGTTTGATCGGTGTCGCGCACGGTAACCGTGACCCCGTCCATGGTCAGCGCGCGGTCGGTCGAATAGCCGCGAAGATCAAGATAGACGCCATCATAGGTCAGAACCACGCCATCGCCGTCAACCGTGCGGGCATCGCTTTCGGTTGCCGTGATGCCCGATTGCATCAGGATTGCTTCAACGGCGGTGCGGGCCTTGTCGACCGTAATGGCCTGCGCACGCGGGGCAAGCGCAAGCATCAAGGTGGCGCACAAGCCAAAACCGACAAAAACACGACGTCCGGGCATCAGAAAACCCCTGCTTCTGGAATGGTGACAAACGCGACCCTGTTGCATTCAGTTTACATCGGTTTTGCGCATCTTTGGTGAACTGTTTGGAACGGTTGCAATCAATCACGGGGCATGCCCCGATTGCGGCACCGCAACGCCGGTTCGCCAAACACGCATCCGATGGCGCGCGACATCACATATGTCACGCCCTGCCAAAGCAACCGGATCCGGTCTTGTCAGGCATCCTGAAGGTCAATTTTGGTGAAGTTAGGGCGCGGTTTGGCGCGTTTACCATCCGGTCACCCGGGTTGCTGACAGGATGCTGTCAGGAGCGGCAGGTTACAAGTAGCTGACTTTCATCGCAAAGCCGTCGTGATCAACTGTCACATCCGACCGTTTGGCGATGTTCGTCGGTGGTGATGCCACACAGGAAAATCTGCACAGCACGCGACACGCGGTCTTCAATCTCGCGGTCGGTCATCGGGGGTCTTGGATGATGTTTCATGATGCGTGATTGCCAGTCGCCGATCACCATGGCTTCGAACATTTCAGCCGCATGGTCGGGATCATTGATGCTGATGCGGCCAAGCTTTTGCTGGCGCGAAAGGTAATCGGCAAGATGTTTGCGTGTGCTGTCCGGACCGACTTCAAAGAATTTTTCGATCAGGGGTAGAAAGTGCTGGCCTTCGGAATACAGAATTTGAGTGAAGCGGGCGACTTCCTCGGTTACTATCTTGTGCGCCAGTTTGGTGCCGAAGTCCGTCAGTGCGTGACGAGGAGGGAGATCGGTTTCCAGCGAGATGTGTAATTCCGCGGAGAATTCCTGACAGCGTTCTTTCATGACAGCTTCAAGAAGGCCGTCCTTTCCGCCGAATGCTTCGTAAAGGGTTGTACGGGAGCCACCCGATTGCGAAATGACATCATTAAGTGTGACGCCAGCGAACCCCCGCTCCAGCAAAAGTTTCCAGGCCGCATCCATCATGGCGCGCCGTCTTGCAGACCCGCGAGTGGATTGTTTTTCAAGCTTTTCTGGCGTTTCACTCATGATTCTTGATTCTGTTGTTTTTGGCTCTTGATCGTGCAGTGCACAATGTGTACTGTACCGTACAGTATTTCGAAAAGCAATGACAAAGCGTTCCCGTTTTCATTGCTCGGGACTTAGAAGGAAAAGCAATTTGTCCATGCGATCTTGTTTGAAATTTGCCGGTGTGGCAGCACTTGCCTTGATGGTCGCTGCCTGCAGCGAGCAGAATGAAGGCGCTGAAAAACAGGCCGCTGCACCGCAGCAGCAACCTGCAACCCAGGTTGGTACCGTTACCCTTGAAGCCCAGACCGTCGGTCTTGTCGAAGAAATGCCCGGGCGTACGATTGCTTTCCGTCAGGCGGATATCCGTCCGCAGGTCGACGGGATCATCAAGGAACGCAACTTCACCGAAGGCACCTTTGTTGAAGCCGGTCAGCAGCTTTATATGATTGATCAGGATGTCTATCTGGCCAAGGTCGATGCCGCACAGGCCGAACTTGCCCGTCAGATCGCCACCTTTGATCAGGCCACCAAAACCCGCAAGCGTTACGATCCGCTGATCAAGTCGCAGGCCGTCAGCCAGCAGACCTATGATGATGCAGTCGCCGCCGAAGCACAGGGCAAGGCCGCAGTCGCAGCAGCCCGTGCCGAACTGGAACAGGCCCGCATCGATCTGGCTTACACCACTGTTACCGCACCGATTTCCGGTCAGATCGGATCATCCGATTTCACCGAAGGCGCGCTGGTAACCGCCAACCAGACTGCGAAACTGACCACGATCACCCAGCTTGATCCGATCTATGTTGATGTCACCCAGGCCGGGGGACGTCTGATGAAGATCAAGCAGGCCATCCAGAATGGCCGCATCAAGGGTGTTGAAAACGGTCAGGTCGAAGTTTCCCTGATCATTGACTCGACCGGTGCCGAATATCCGCACAAGGGCACGCTGCAATTCTCGGATGTGACGGTCAATGAAACCACCGGCACCATCCGGTTGCGCGTGGTCTTCCCGAACCCGGACGGAACGCTTTTGCCGGGCATGTTCGTGCGCGGTCAGGTCCGTCAGGGCCATCTTGAAAACGCATTCCTTGTGCCGCAAAAGGCCGTGATGCGTCGTCCGGATGGATCGGCTTATGTCTATGTCGTGGTCGATGGCAAAGTGGCGTCAAAAGACATCACCATCGAACAGTCCCAGGGACAGAACTGGCTGGTTTCGGCTGGCGTTGAAGATGGCGATCAGCTGATCGTGGATGGTCTTCAGCGTATCGGGCCGGGCGCACCTGTTGCAGCCCAGCCTGTCGAAACCGCCAAAGCCGCCGAATAAGGGTTTATTCAATGGCAAAATTCTTTATTGACCGCCCCGTATTCGCCTGGGTTGTTGCCCTGGTGATTATGCTGGCGGGGGGACTTTCCCTGTGGCAGTTGCCGGTGGAACAGTACCCGTCAATTGCACCGCCATCGGTCGAGATTTCGGCTTCCTATCCGGGCGCGTCCGCGCAGACGGTGGAAAACACCGTGACCCAGGTCATCGAACAACAGATGAACGGGCTGGATTACCTGCGCTATATGTCATCGAATTCGTCGTCAAACGGTCAGGCATCGATCAAGCTGACCTTTGAACCCGAAGCCGATCCCGACATCGCACAGGTTCAGGTACAGAACAAACTGCAAGCTGCGATGTCGTCGCTTCCGACCGAAGTGCAGCAGCAGGGCGTGACTGTCAGCAAGTCATCGGGATCGTTCCTGATGGTTGTCGGCTTTGTGTCGGCTGATGGTTCGATGAATGCCGAAGATCTGTCCGACTTTGTCGTCTCCACGGTTGAAGATCCGCTCGGGCGTGTGAATGGTGTCGGTTCGGTCACCGTGTTCGGTGCGCAGCATGCAATGCGCATCTGGCTCGATCCGAACAAGATGCTGTCCTATAACCTGACGGTGTCCGATATCAGTTCGGCTGTCGAAGCCCAGAACACCGAAGTCACCGCCGGTCAGATCGGTGGTGCCCCGTCGGTTCCGGGCCAGCAGATCAACGCGACCATCACCGCCCAAAGCAAATTGCAGACGGTTGATGAATTCGCCAACATCCTGCTCAAGGTCGAAACCGATGGGTCGCAGGTCCGTCTTGGCGATGTGGCCCGCATCGAAATCGGTGGCGAAAGCTATGACGTGGTGGCCCGCTATAATGCACAGGCTGCAACGGGTATCGGTATCTATCTTGCGACCGGGGCCAACGCACTTGACACCGCCGAGGCCGTAAAGGCCCGTCTGGCGGAACTCAAGCCGTTCTTCCCGCAAGGGCTTGAGATCGTCTATCCGTACGACACGACCCCGTTCGTGCAGGTCTCGATCGAAGAAGTGGTTCACACCCTGTTTGAGGCAATCGTTCTTGTCTTCCTGGTGATGTTGCTGTTCCTGCAAAACTGGCGGGCGACCCTGATCCCGACGATCGCGGTGCCGGTGGTTCTGCTCGGGACATTCGGTATCCTTGCCGCATTCGGCTATTCGATCAACACACTGACCATGTTTGCCATGGTTCTTGCCATCGGTCTTCTGGTCGATGACGCGATTGTCGTGGTCGAAAACGTCGAACGTGTGATGCATGAAGACGGGCTTCCGCCGCGCGAAGCAACGCGGAAATCCATGGGGCAGATTACCGGGGCGCTGATCGGTATTGCGCTGGTTCTTTCGGCCGTGTTTGTGCCGATGGCCTTCTTTGCCGGTTCGACCGGGGCGATTTATCGCCAGTTCTCGATCACGATTGTGTCGGCCATGGCGCTGTCGGTGGTTGTGGCAATCGTCCTGACCCCGGCACTGTGTGCCACCATGCTCAAGCCGACCCATACCGACCCGCTTGCGAAAAAAGGTCCGTTCGGCTGGTTCAACCGCGGCTTTGACAAGACCAACCGGTTCTATCAGGGCAGTGTTGATCACGTTGTTCATCGCAAATGGCGTTACCTGTTTGTGTATGGGATCCTTGTCGGCGGCCTTGCGGCCTTGTTCTTCCGCCTGCCGGGCTCGTTCCTGCCAGACGAAGACCAGGGCATCATGTTCTCGATGGTTCAGCTTCCGGCTGGTGCCTCGCAGGAACGCACGGTCGAGGTTCTCAAGAAGCTGGAAACCCACTTCCTTGAGAATGAAAAGGAAAACGTCCAGGGTCTGTTCACTGTTGCCGGCTTCTCCTTTGCCGGGAGCGGGCAGAACGCCGGTATCGCCTTTGTCAACATGAAGGACTGGTCGGAACGTACCCGCCCGGATCAGGCTGTTGGTGCGGTGATCGGTCGTGCCTATGGTGCCTTTGCCCAGATCCGCGAAGCTATGGTCTTTGCCTTTGCCCCGCCGGCAATTATCGAGCTGGGCACTGCAAACGGCTTTGACCTTCAGCTTGTGGATCGTGGCGGCAATGGTCACGACGCCCTGATTGCAGCCCGTAACCAGCTTCTGGGGATGGCGGCACAGGATCCGCGCGTGGCCGGTGTGCGTCCGAACGGTCTGAATGACATGCCGCAGTTCAACATCAATATCGATCAGGAAAAGGCAAGCGCGCTTGCTGTCGACCTGGCGGATGTGAACCGCACCCTGGCTGCGGCCTGGGGGTCAAGCTATGTCAATGACTTCATCGAAAACGGCCGTGTCAAAAAGGTCTATATGCAGTCGGATGCGAAATACCGCATGATGCCTGAAGACCTTGATCACTGGTATGTCCGTAACGGTCTTGGTGAAATGGTGCCGATTTCGGCATTTGCCACCACGAACTGGGATTACGGTTCGCCGCGTCTGGAACGCTTCAACGGTCTGGCATCCGTCAATATTCAGGGTGCATCGGGACCGGGCGTTGCGTCGGGTGATGCAATGGCGGCCATGGAAGAAATGGTTGCGAAACTTCCGGGTGGCATCGGCCTTGAATGGCAGGGACTGTCCTATGAGGAACGCGAAGCAGGCGAACAGGGACCGGCATTGTATGCGCTGTCCATGATCGTGGTCTTCCTGTGTCTTGCAGCCCTTTATGAAAGCTGGGCGATCCCGATTTCGGTCATGATGGTGGTTCCGCTTGGTGTCCTTGGTGCGGTGCTTGCTGCATTGCTGCGTGATCTGCCCGATGACGTTTACTTCCAGGTGGCCATTCTGACCACGATCGGTCTTTCGGCCAAGAACGCCATCCTGATTGTCGAGTTCGCCCGCGAACTTTACGACCAGGGCATGGGCCTTCTTGAAGCCACGGTGGAAGCTGCCCGTCAGCGTCTGCGTCCGATCATCATGACGTCGATGGCCTTTACCCTTGGCGTTGTGCCACTGGCGATTTCGACCGGTGCCGGTGCTGCTGCCCGTGTGGCGGTGGGGACTGGTGTGATGGGCGGGATGATTGCGGCGACCGTGCTTGCGATCTTCTTCGTGCCGCTGTTCTTTGTTCTGATTGTTGGCACCTTTGCCAAGAACCGTTCAAAGCGCGGTGACGTCAAGGCCGCCCACGAACATCCGGCCGAGTAACCTGAACAAACAAGGCCGGTCCAAACCGGACCGGCCTTGTAAGGCATCGTGCTCGTGGCGGTGCAGAAAATGAATATCTTCTGCATGATCCCCCGACCCCGCCGTCGCGCGTGCGTAAGAAAGGGCCGATGCTTTTGCATCGGCCCTTTTGTTTTGACCCTAACCAAAAGTTGCGTCAAGCGCCTTTTGGTTAGGGCATCCCGCGAACGGGGCAGGGGGAAAGAATTCTCAGCCGTGTTTGGCGCCCGGATTGCTAATGGCATCAAGGGCCTGGCGATGGGCATGCATCTGATGGAAAATGGCATAGCGGCGGTCATGATCGGCTTTGGCCTTCTCGTCGGGGGCATGCAGGGTTTCCTTGCCCGCCATCTGGCGCGCGGCACGGGCCAGACCGCCATCGGCATCAAGTGCCCCGGCCGCAAGCATTGCCGAACCCAGCAGAACCGGCTCCTCGCAATCGGACATCACAACGTGACAGCCGGTGACATCGGCATAAAGTTTGACCAGCACTTTGGACGCGGTATGGCCGCCACTCAGATGAATGTGGGTGATGTCGTATCCGGTATCATTCAGCGCATCGATGATATGGCGCGTGCCATAGGCAATCGCACAGGCAGTTGCCCAGTAAAGTTTCAGGAAGCTTTCCTCGCTCTGATCAAGTGTCAGACCGGAAATCACCCCAAGGGCCTCGGGATCGGCAAGCGGGGACCGGTTACCATGAAAATCGGGAAGAACATGCAGGCGTGGTGCAAGGTCGGTGGTGTCTGCCATCAGCGGCAAAAGCTTTTCCCCGGCAAGCTTGTGGGCATCGCGGCCCATGCCGTTGGAAAACGGATGCATGGCGACAACATGGTCAAGCAACGCACCGGTTGCCGATTGCCCGCCTTCATTGAGCCAAAGCCCCGGCGCAATCGCCCCGAAATACGGACCCCAGATGCCCTTGATGAAACGCGGTTCCTTTGACAGGGCCATATGACAGGTCGATGTGCCCGCAATCATCGCGAAATGCTGATCCAGATTGCCATCAAGATATTCGCCAAGGGTGCCAAGCGCACCGGCATGGGCATCAATCAATCCGGCCCCGACCACGCAATCGGTGGTCAGGCCAAGATCAGCCGCACCTTGTGCATCAAGGGTGCCGATGCGTTCGCCAACCGCCAAGGCAGGATCATGCATATTGATCTTGTCATTAAGGTCTTCCATGCCGATCACCGACAGGAAATCACGATCCCACGGTTCGTCCTGATGGGCCAGATACGTCCATTTGCAGGTGACAGTACAGCAGGACCGGGCATTGCTGCCGGTTGCGCGGAATGACAGGAAGTCGGCCAGATCATAAGCCGCCCCCATCTTGTCCCAGGCCGGTTTGTTATGGCGTTTCAGCCACATCAGTTTTGGCATTTCCATTTCCGGGGACATAGTGCCGCCGATAAATTCCAGAACGCGCGATCCGGTTGCGGTGCATTCTTCGGCCTCGCGCACGGCACGGTGATCCATCCAGACAATCACATCCCAGTTATCCGCCCCGCCCGGGGTCACACCCAGCGGGCGGTTGTCCTGATCGCGGATGACCAGCGAACAGGTGGCGTCAAAACCGATGGCGGCGATTTTTTCGGGGGCGACAGCGGATTTTTTCAACGCATCGCGCACCGACTGGCAAACCGACTGCCAGATATTTTCCGAGTCCTGTTCGACAAAATCGGGTTTAGGACGGTTCATCGCAATTGCATGGGCGGCACTGCCAAGCAGCTTGCCATTGGCATCAAACACGCCAGCGCGCGCACTGCCGGTGCCAACATCCACGCCGATGAAACAGGTGTCTTGGGGACTCATGGTCGGGTTTTCCTCCGCATTTCCCCGGCTTTGCAGATGGGACCGCGACTGCCGGATGTTGTTTTGAATGGTCTGATTGATCGCGATTTGATCAAAAGTTCAATAGTTGGTCAAATGTTCATTTTTGTTGACGCTGAAACATGTGATTGGCTAGGCTGCTTTCATCAGACAAATGAAACAAGCCAGGTTCAACATGGCCCAGGAAAACGAACAAGAAAACGAACAAGAAAACATAGATGGAAACGAAGCCAGCAACAAAGATGGACGCTTTGCCGGAAACGAAGACCAACGCCGCCCGGAACAGGGGCCAGCGTCACCTTCATCAATAGCCAAGCTGTTTGACGGCTGCAAGGTTGTGCTGTTTGACTGTGACGGTGTCCTGGTCGATAGCGAACCGATCTCGCTTGCGACCCTTGTTGATGTTCTGGATCATTTCGGCGCCCCCTTATCGTTTCGCGAGGTTGCCGACCGGTTCACCGGCCGGTCAAGTTCGGCCCCGATCGATCATATCCGCAGCCAGACCGGCACCGATATCAGTGCCGAATTCAAACCGTTCTTTTATCAGAAACTGTTTGCGCGCTATGACACGGAACTGGCCAAGATCAGTGGTATTGATCTGGTGCTTTCGGCCCTGCGCAGCCGTGATCTGGCCTTTTGCATTTCATCAAGCAGTTCGGTCGAACGGCTGGAAAAAACCATGGTGGTCACCGGCCTTGGCCCATGGTTCGCAGAACGGATCTATAGTGCCGATTTCGTCAAAAACGGCAAACCGGCCCCGGATCTGTTTTTGCATGCCTGTGCCGATATGGGCTTTTCGCCGTCATCAACCATCGTCATCGAAGATTCCGTTGCCGGTGTCACCGCGGCGGTAGCTGCCGGAATGAAATGTATCGGCTTTGTCGGGGGCGGCCATTATGCCGGTCAGGAAACCGACGCGACCAACCGGCTTTACGATGCCGGGGCCGATATCGTGATTACCGACATGACGGTTCTGGCCGCGGCCCTGACCGACTGAGTGGATCGGGCCTGACCAGACCAGAGCGCCCTGACCGGACCCGACCAGATCGGACGGGACGGGACCGCTCAGGCTACCCGCAGCTCCGATGATTTCCTGACGACCGGGCAACGGCCGGGCCAAAATAGTGGCGGTGTTTGCCAAATGCCGTCATGCGTTCTTCGGCCCCGGAACCGCTGATGCCCGGGACACTTCAGTTGCACCCCGGTTCGGCAGGGCCTGCGCAAGGTTTGATCGGAATTTGCTGACCGTTTGCAAAGGATCGCGCCGCTGACACCTTGCATCAGATTGCCTGCGCTTCATTCATTCGCCAATCCATCGTCTGGTCGTTGATCGGGCGGCCTTATCCGGTGGTGCCAAATCGTTTGATGACGCGCAGTTGATCGGCTTATCGCTGGGTCAGCAGTTTCTGATAGCGGGTCTGGCTCAGGCTAAGGTGATCGCGCATGGCCTTGCGGGCGGTGTCGTCATCGCGGGCGGCGATTGCATCATAGATGCGCCGATGTTCGCCCAAAATCATTTGCATATAGGATTTCTGGTCTTCGGCTTCTGGCGGGCGGCGGCGAAGCTGCGCCCGCGGAATGGTCTTGTCGCCCAGATGTTCCAGAAATTCGGCATAGCGGCGGTTATTGGTGGCCGCGGCAATCGCGCTGTGGAATTCGAAATCGGCCGGGGCGGTGGGTTCCCCTTTTTCCAGGGCACGTTCCATTTTTTCCATCGCTTCGAAAATCTTGGCCTGCTGGGCGACGGAACTGCGCATACAGGCAAGACCGGCGGCCTCGATTTCGACGGCCATACGCAATTCAAGAATTTCCAGAACGTCCGATACCTGGGCGTAATCGACTTCGAAAATCGATTTGTCATTGCTTCGGGTTTCCGGGGCCAGAACAAACACACCGGCCCCCTGACGCGGTTCAAGAAGCCCGTCGGCCTTAAGGGCGGCGATGGCTTCGCGAATGACGGTGCGGCTGACACCGAACCGTTCGGTCAATACCGGTTCGGTTGGCAATTTGCTGCCCGGTTCGCGCTGTCCGCTTTCAATTTCGGAACGCAGGCTTGCAATCACCTTTTCGGTCAGAGAAACTTTGCGGGGCGTATTTGACGCACTGGTCTTGTTCATTTTGCGTGTCCGATAAATCCGGTATAAAACAACCGGATATAAAAAAGATGCTCAGTGTTAAAGTTTAATTGGCGCTTTGGGCGACACCATCTTCAAATCGTCGTATGAGGATGGTGTGCGGATCAGGTTTCATTATTTTGAGTAGTCATCGAATTCAAATTAATGAAACCTGATCCTAAAGTCATCATATGATTTTGGTTGGAATTGAGGCACCTGCTTATGTCCAAAAAGGGCGAACCGGAATACCGCTGGAACAGCGGCCCATTTCAGATTGGCATTGTTCCTCAGGGTGGGGCGATATCGCGGATCGACTGGATCCGTCCCGATGGCAAAGGCACCATCAATCTGTTGCGTCCGGTCACCGAACAGGCGCTGAAATCGGGAAACCCGTCAAGTCTGGGCTGTTTTCCGATGGTGCCGTTTGCCAACCGGCTGGCCTTTGCCGAGTTCGAATTTGACGGCCGCATCGTCAAGGTGCCGGCCAACCGCCCGCCCAGCCCGCATGCGATCCATGGTTTTGGCCGGGCTGCGGAATGGACAATTGAACGTCCGACCGTCGACAGCCTGCGTTTCAATCACAAGCATGACGACCCCGAAAGCGGCTTTGTCTATGTCGCCTGGCAGGAATTCAAGGTAACGCCCGATGATGTCACCATTGAAATCGGTGTGCGCCATCTGGGTCGAACCCCGATGCCCTATGGTATCGGATTGCATCCGTGGTTCCCGGGGGGGGATGATGTTTCGGTCTCGTTTATTGCCACCGACTGCTTTGGCACGGACGAGGACATGTTGCCGACCACGCGCACGGTGATTGACCTTGGTCGGGACTTTTCCGACGGTAAGATGATCCGTCATAACCGCGGGCTTGATGTGCATTATACCGGTTGGCACCGCGAAGCCGACATGGTCTGGGAAGATGCGGGTTACAGTCTCAAGATGCTGGCAAGTGACCGGTTCTCGAACCTGCAATTCTATATCCCCGAAGACGGCAAGACATTTTGTGTCGAACCGGTAAGCCATGTGCCAAACGTCCATAACCGTCCGGAATTCAAGGAATTCGGTGATTTGCTGGTGCTCGATAAAAATCAGACCCTGTCTGGCACCATGACGCTGATCCCGACCCTGCTGGCGCAGCCTGACAGTGGTCTGGTCGATGATGACGAAATCATCACACCGCAAAGCCGCGACTATTCACTGGTTGATTGATCCAGCCATTTTCAAGCCGCGATCATCCCCCGATCCGTGATCGGTTCGGGGGCTTTACCCGTGCGGGAATAGTCGATAAAACTTACAAGTAAGTTTTACAAGATGACAAGTACTCACAGCGTCCGGGGGACGGGATGACCGAATTGCTGCTTAAGGTCCAGAAGCGCGAAAAACTTGCTGATCAGCTTTATGGTCAAATTCTTGAACAGATCGTCTCAGGCAATCTGGGCGAGGGGACGAAACTGCCGTCCGAAAACGAGATTTGCGCATCCTTTGGCGTATCGCGACCGGTCGTGCGCGAGGCCTTGCGCAAATTGCAGTCCGACGGGCTGGTTTATGCGCGCCAGGGCGTTGGTTCCTTTGTGAAAAAACGCCCGCCCCAGGGGCTGATCGAGTTTGGCGGGGTCAATGATGTGGCCGGGCTTTTGCGGTGTTTTGAAGCCCGCATCGCGATCGAGGGGGCAACAGCACGCATGGCGGCCGAACGTGCGAGTGTGCGCCATCACCGTGAAATCGAAAATGCCCTTAAAACGCTTGAAGACGGGGTGGCTGCCGGTGACATTGCCGATAAGGCCGATCTTGATTTCCACATGGCAATCGCGCGCGCCAGCGGCAATGAAATCTTTCTGACCATTCTGAATTCGCTGCATGGGGTAATGCAGAAATCAATGAATGTGGCGTTGAATATCACCCGTTCCGGGTCGGCGGACCGCGCCAAACGTGTGCTTGCCGAACATCGTCAGATCTATGATGCGATTCTGGGCCGGGATGGCGACAGTGCCGAATTGATGATGCGTTATCACCTGCATCAAGCCCGCCAGCGTGTCACTGACCACGCCCGCGACATGTAAAATTTTCCTGCCCGATTGCGATCTGCCTGATGGCCGGTTTCCGGCGCATACCGGTCGTCTGCATTGCTGCATCAACGCATGACAGGTGATCGGGGTACCAACCCGGCTGGCAAATAATGTTGACAAGCACAGCCCCGGATGGGCACACCAGTATTCATTGAAATTGATCATATGAATTTTAAGGGGTTACAATGTCGGGCAATGATCAGGTGCTGTATCAGCCGGAAATCCTGCTGGATGAAACTTTTACCTTGGCGGAATGTCCCAATTGGGATGCCCGGAATAATCGGCTTTACTGGACCGATATCCTGAATTGCAAGCTGCATGCCCTTGATGTCGCATCGGGGCAGCGCCGTGTCTGGGAATTTGACAGCGAACTGGGCTGTTTCGGCCTGACCGATGCGGGGCGCATTATTGTCGCCCTGCGCAAGGATATCCTGTTCCTTGATCCCGAAACCGATGAACGTGTTGCTTTGTGCCGGATCGAAGATGGCATCAAAAGCCGCACCAATGACGGCAAGATCGGCCCGGACGGGGCGTTCTGGGTCGGTACGATGGATGACAATCCCGACAAGCAGCCGATTGCATCGCTGTATCGGATTACGCCCGATGGCGTGATTGATCAAAAGGCAACCGGCTTCAAGATTTCCAACGGCATCGCCTGGTCGCCGGACGGGGCGCAGATGTATCATTCTGATTCACGCGGGCCCTGGGTCAATCGATGGGATTTCGATGTTGCCAGTGGTGCCATTTCCAACTGCACGCGGTTTCTTGATCTTGATGATACGCTGGGCCGCCCGGACGGGGCCGCGGTCGATATGGATGGTTGTTACTGGTCGGCCGGGGTGTCGGCGGGCAATCTGAACCGCTTTGCACCCGATGGCACCTTGTTGCTGTCAATTCCGATGCCGATGCCCAATCCGACCATGCCATGTTTTGGCGGGCCGGATATGAAAACCCTTTATGTCACCAGCCATCAGGAAGGCTACAGTGCGGAAAAACGCGCCGAATTCCCCCATGCGGGCAAGTTGGTGTCACTGCGCGTCGAGGTTCCCGGCGTTGCGGTTACGCGCTTTCGCGAAAAGGGCTAATGCCCGGTCTTTGACGCCATGGACCGATAAAATAAAAGCCATGCAGGTTGCCCCGCATGGCTTTTTCTGTACCGGGTCGCGATCTTGCGATCAGACCTTTTTGATCTCGGCGGTCACCGTGCCCAGCCCGTCAAAGATCGCTTCGATCTTGCCATGCGGGCTGATGGTCGGAAGCGCACAGGCCCCGGTGGTGATCACATCGCCGGCCTTAAGGCTTTTGCCCCGCTTGGCCAGAAAGCCGACCAGATATTCCAGCCCGCCAAAGATTTCCGGCCAGGCATCGGGATCATCATTGCTGGCAAGGATTTCGCCGTTGCTTTTGGTGGTGACCTTGCCACCGATAAAGCCAAGATCACGCCAGCCTTCGATTTCCTGTCCCAGCACGAAATAGCCGGTGGAATTCAGATCCGCCAGCGTCTGGATCGGATCCTGCTTTTCATGATAGCGCCGGTCGGCAATTTCGATCGCAAGATGTATTGATCGGATGTGATCGAGGATGTCGCTTGATGTGGCATCCGGGGCCGGGGTGCTGTCCATGACCACGGCAATTTCGGCCTCGATATTGGGGAAATGCAGATCATTGGTGGTCAGTTGCGCCCCGTCCGAAAGAATGCGGCCATCCAGAAGTGGCCCGACCAGCGGCCCGTCAGCGCCGATTTTTTCCTGTGCCGCGCGGGTGGCAACCGCAAGCTTCCATCCCGCCTGCTTCGCCCCGCTTAGTGCAAGGGTGGCGTCCTGGATTTCATAGGCCTCGTCAAACGCGGTCGGCGCGACGTCAGCAGGCAGCGGATCAATCAGGCGGTGATTGACAAAGGCATCGGCCAGAATGCGGCTGGCAGCAGAAATATCGGTCATTCCCGGTCTTCTTGGTTGTGAGTGTAAGGATCTGATAACCCGACCCTAATCGGCTTTGGGGGCAAAGTCATCATATCAATTGGTGCGATTCGCGCAGAATTACCGAAAATTGAAGTCGTCATACCAAAGTTCAGTGGTTCTAATATAACTCTAAAACCCTTGTGTTGCGCAGTTTTTATGGGCTTCGAGTTGCGCTATGTAATATGTTTGACAAAATAATATGATGAATTTATAGAGTCATCATAGTTGTTGTGACCTATTTAAGACTTGAAGGACGCTTGATGCATTATCTTGAGATGAAAAAGGCCATTGGTGCCGGGTTGCTGTCATTCCCGGTGACGCCTTTTGATGCCGAGGGCAAGCTTGACCTTGATGCGTATCGTGCGCATGTCGGCTGGCTGTCGCAATATCCCGCAACGGCATTGTTTGCAGCAGGCGGTACCGGGGAATTCTTTTCCCTGACCCCGGCCGAAGTCGTTCAGACTGTGCGTGCGGCCAAGGAAGTCGCCGGCGACACCCCGATCATTGCCGGGTGCGGTTACGGCACCGCCATGGCGGTTGAACTGGCCCGCGAATGCGAGGCCGCCGGTGCGGACGGTCTGCTTTTGTTGCCGCAATATCTGGTCGGGGCCGAACAGGAAGGTCTGTTTGCCCGGGTCAAGGCTGTCTGTGATGCGGTCGAGATCGGTGTGATTGTCTATAACCGTGACAATTCGATCATCACCGCCGAAACCCTGGCCAAGCTGTGCGATGTTTGTCCGAACCTGGTCGGGTTCAAGGACGGTCATGGCAATATCGAAATGGTGACCAAGGTCTGCACGCTGATCGGTGATCGCCTGTCCTATATTGGCGGCATGCCGACCGCAGAAGTCTTTGCCAAGGCCTACAAGGCGGCTGGCGTGACCACCTATTCATCGGCCATTTTCAATTTCCTGCCGCAACAGGCACTTGATTTCTATGACGCGCTGACCCGTGACGATGATGAAACCATGAACCGGGTGCTCAAGGAATTCTTCTATCCGTATCTCGATATCCGCAATCGCGGCAAAGGATACGCCGTTTCCATCGTCAAGGCGGGAATGCGTGTGATCGGTCGCGATACCGGTCCGGTGCGCAGCCCGCTGACCGATTTGACCGACAAGGAACACGACATGTTGGCAGAGGTCATCCGCAATGCCTATGGCGATGGTGCGTTGCGTATGGCCTAGGCATGGTGGTGCCTTTCACGGCCTGCCAGATATCCCGGCAGGTGGTTCTGCCGGGATCCTTATTCGCGACGCCAAAATAAAAATCGGGCGCGCACTGGACCGGAAGGTCTATTAGACTAGTTGTTAACTAATCTTACAGTTGTCCTTACAAGTTGGGAATTGTAAGATTATACGACAATAAGAAGTTCCCATCAGGGAAAACAAGGCTTTAACGCAAGTGACAAAATGTCTCGGGAGGACTCCAAATGAATAACTTTCTCAAAACCACGACACTGACGATTGCAGCGGCTGCTGTGTCGGTGGCGCTGGCATCGGGTGCACAGGCAAAGGAATGGCGCGGCTGGAACATCCATCCGCCGGAATATCCGGTTTCGACCGGCATGGAAGAATTTGCCAAAATCATCAATGAAAAATCCGGCGGCGAACTTGAAGCCAAGGTGTATCATGGTGGTGTTCTTGGCGATCAGCCTGATGCGATCCAGCAGGTCCGTCTTGGTGGTCTGGACTGGGCTGTGTTCAACCTCGGCCCGCTTGGTGAAGTTGCTCCCGAGGCGAACGTTGTTTCGCTGCCCTTCATCTTCAAAAACGTCGATGCCATGCACAAGGTCATGGACGGCCCGGCCGGTCAGCAGATCGCCGATGGCCTGATCAAGGCCGGTCTTCAGCCGCTTGGCTGGTATGATTCCGGTGCGCGTTCCTTCTATAACACCAAGCACCCGATCAATACCCCGGCCGATCTCAAGGGTCTGAAGTTCCGCGTCATGAGCAACGATCTCTATGTTCAGATGGTCGCAGCCCTTGGCGGCAACGCCACCCCGATGGCCTATGGCGAAGTTTACCAGTCGCTGAAAACCGGCGTGATTGACGGTGCGGAAAACAACTATCCGTCCTATGACAGCTCGGGCCATTTCGAAGCGGCGAAATACTATTCCGTGACCCAGCACCTGATCCTTCCGGAATGCCTGTGCATCAACAAGGCGCTTTATGACAGCCTGTCGGATGACGAAAAGAAAATCGTCCACGAAGCCGCTGATGCATCGGTTGAAGTACAGCGTGCCGCATGGGCCGCACGTGCTGAAAAATCCAAGGAAAAAGTCATTGCTGCGGGCATCGAAGTCAACGAGATCGCCGACAAGCAGGCTTTCCAGGATGCAATGCAGCCGGTCTATGACAACTTCCTGAAGTCCAACCCGGATCTGGCCGATCTGGTCAAAGCCATCCAGGATGCGCAGAAATAAAATATGAATGATTGAAAGGGCGGCGATGATATCGTCGCCCTTCTTTCTGTCTGTGCTACTTTCATATCCGGCTTGGATACGGATTAATCAATTTCTGGCGGCGCATAGATGTTTTCCAGCTTTATCAATTTGATCGACCGTCTGGGCGGCGGGATAGCCGGGGTTCTCAACCTGATCGGCGGTTTGGCGCTTGTGGCGCTTATTCCCAGTTTCGCCTGGCTGGTTTTCGGACGGTATGTTCTTAATGAAACGCCGACCTGGGTTGAACAGATCTCTCTGATCCTGATCGTTCTGATTACCTTTCCTGTGGCGGCAGCCGGGATGCGCGACAACAGCCATCTTTCGGTATCGTTCTTTCGCGATGCGTTGCCTCCGAAAATTGCCGCGATCGTCGCTGCCATCAGTTATGCCGCCATGGCGTGGTTCGGATACTGGATGCTGATGGGCGGTATGGATCTGGTGGCGTTCAACTGGGCCAAGAAAATGCCGATCATCCATATTTCCGATGGCTGGCGTTCGGTGCCGATGGCGGTGTGCGGGGCGGGGATCTTATTTTTCAGCGTTCTTCACATCCTCAAGATCATTACCCGCTGGAAAACCATTTCCAATGCGCGTTTTTACCACGACGATTTGCTGAACAAGGACGTTGAATAAATGGGCATGACCATTCTTCTTGGCGTATTTGCCATCGGTATCCTGATTGGCATGCCCGTTGCCATCGCACTTGGCATCGCAGCCCTTGGGGCCTTCTTTTTCGAAGGTCTGCCAACCCTGATCGCCTTCCAGCGCATCGGGTCGGGTATTTCAGCCTTTTCGCTTCTGGCCATTCCGTTCTTTATCTTTGCCGGCGAGCTGATGCTTCATGGCGGGATCGCGTCACGGCTGGTGCAGTTTGCAACCGCCCTTGTCGGAAGCCGGCGTGGCGGTCTTGGCATTGTGAACGTGTTTTCATCGATGCTGTTTGGCGGCATTTCCGGGTCGGCCGTTGCCGATACATCCGCGCTTGGCTCAATCCTGATCCCGGTGATGAAAAAGGAAGGTTACCGCGCCGATTATGCGGTCAACGTCACCGTGACCTCATCGATTGCCGGCATCATGATCCCGCCAAGCCACAACATGATCCTGTATGCAGTGGCCGCGGGCGGGGGGATTTCGATTTCCAAACTGTTCATGGCCGGTGTCGTGCCGGGCATTATCATGTGCCTGCTGCTTGGTCTTGCGACCTGGCTTGTCGCGATCAAGCATGGCTATCCGGCTGAGCCGTTTCCGGGCTGGCGGGTGGTCTGGCAGACTGCGGTGCGGGCCATTCCGGGCTTCTTTACCGCTGTGATCATTGTCGGCGGGGTTCTTAGTGGCGTGTTCACGGTTACGGAATCCGGTGCGATTGGTGTGGCCTATGCCCTGATCATTACCGGGCTTGTCTATCGCGAACTCAGCTGGGCAGGGTTTGTTGCCGCGGTCAAGCAATCGGCCAAAACCACGGCGCTTGTCATGTTGCTGGTCGGCTGTGCATCGGCATATGGCTATATGCTGGCTTTCTATCAGGTGCCCGATGCGCTGGCCGATGCGATTACCGGGATTACTGACAATCCGATCATGGTGTTGTTGCTGATCAATGTCATGTTGCTGATTGCCGGCATGATCATGGACATGGCGGCATTGATCCTGATCTGTACACCGATCTTCCTGCCGCTGGCGGTTCAGTTCGGCATGGATCCGATCCAGTTCGGCATGGTGCTGATGATGAATTTGGGCCTTGGCCTGTGTACGCCGCCGGTCGGGTCGTGCCTGTTTGTCGGGTGCGCGATTGGCGGGGTGAAAATCGAAAAGGCGGTTCAGTCGATCTGGCCATTCTATCTGGCGATCTTGAGCGCGCTTTTGCTGACAACCTATATTCCTGCGATTTCGATGACGCTGCCCAATCTTGTATTTGGCGCCAATTGATCGCGGACAGACACGCATATCAAAGAGGATAAAGATGAAACGTTTGCTGATTACCGGTGCTGGTGGCAACCTTGGGAAAATCTGCCGCGAAGGGCTAAAGGGCTATGCCGATGTCATTCGCCTGTCCGATATTTCCCCGATGGACCCGGCCGGCCCGAACGAGGAAGTCGTGCAATGCGACCTGTCTGATCGTGCGGCCGTGATCGAACTGACCAAGGATGTCGATGGCATCATTCATCTGGGCGGGATTTCGATCGAGGCGGCCTTTGATGATCTGCTTCAGGCCAATCTTGCGGGTACCTATAACCTGTATGAAGGGGCGCGTCAGAACGGGGTGGGGCGCATCATGTTTGCCAGCTCCAACCATGCAATCGGTTTTCACAAGCGCACCACCAAACTTGATGACAAGTCCGAACTGCGCCCCGATAGCCTCTATGGCGTGACCAAATGCTATGGCGAGGCGGTGGCAAGCTATTACTACGACAAGTTCGATGTCGAAACGGTATCGGTCCGTATCGGGTCGTGCTTTGAAAAGCCGCGCGATCGCCGCATGCTGTCGACCTGGCTCAGCCCGCGTGACTTCCTGTCGCTGATGAAGGCGATCTTTGATGCCCCGATGACCGGTCATCTGGTGGTGTACGGGGTGTCGGACAACAAAACCAAATGGTGGAGCAACGATCACGCCGATTTCCTTGGCTGGAAACCGCAAGACAGCTCCGAACAGTTCCGCGCTGAAATCGAAGCCGCCTTTGGCCCCGAAGACCGTCACGATCCGGCGGTGATCTATCAGGGCGGCGGGTTTGCCGCCAAGGGCCATTTCGAAGACTGATTTCGCGTCATCTTCGATCATTTTCCTTTTGGCAAAAGGTCCGCAATTGCGGGCCTTTTTGCTTTTGGCATTGACGGCGTGCCGGATCGAAGATAATCAAAGATGAAAATGATAACGGTTATCATTATCGGAAATCAGGTGCGGCAAAATGGCGGTCGATGACCGTTTTTGGGATTCCATCTTTCAGCAATATCATGATCGTTTGTTGCGTCAGGTTCAGAAATACCTGCCGACGCGCGACGAAAGCCATGACGTATTGCAGGATCTTTATGTGCAGCTGCGCCATCGCAATGTCGATCCGGCCCAGATTGCCAACCCGCCGGCCTATATGATGCGCATGGCGACCAATCTGGCGATTGATGCGCTGCGGCGTCATAAACGCAATCCGCTTGAATTCACCGATCCGGCCGAAATCAGCGACATGGAAGGGGCCGGGGCACAATCGGTCACCCCTGAACAGATCAGTGCCGATCGTCAGCGTCTTGATATCGTCAAGGCCGCGATTGACGAATTGCCACCCCGGTGCCGCGAAGTATTTTTGCTGTGCAAGCGTGACCATCTGAGCCCGACCGAGGCCGCCGAACAGCTTGGCGTCAGCCGCAATATGGTCGAAAAGCATTTGCGTCAGGCGCTTAGACATTGCAAACAGGTGTTGGCGCGCCATGAAAACTGAACATCCTCAAATGACTGCGTTAAACGTCATCAAGATAACAAACCACGCAGCCAGAAGCCGGGTATCGACTTTGCCATGACAGAATTCCGCTATCCCGAAGACTGCCAAAGCAATGAAGACATTGCCGATTACTGGGCGGTCCGCCTTGATCAATCGGATTTGACCCCGGCCGAGGAAGCCGCCTTCAGCGCCTGGCAGGATGCCGATCCGGGCAATCCGCAACGCTTGGTGCGGGCCTGCCAGATCTGGCAAAGCATGGAAATTGCCGCAGCCGAGGACGGCGCGGCATTATCCGATAGCGCCACGCGTGACACCCGTGCTGGCCATGACACCCGTGATACCACGAGCACCCGCGCTGATGAGCCGAAACCGGTTGATCTGGCCGGTGTGCGCCGTGATCTTGAACGGTTGGGCGCGCTGGAAGGCGGCAGTGGACGGTTGCCGGGCATGCGATCGGCCAAACGGCCATTCCGCCCGGTTCTGGCAGTGCTGACCTGTCTGGTGCTGGCGGTGTTGTTTGGCTATTCGGCCTTTCAGCCCGATCCCGATCTGATCGCAGCAGCAGACGCATCGGTGGTTGGTCAGATGCATGACCTGCCCGATGGATCGAGCATCTGGATGGAGCCCGGAACCCGGGTAGCCCTGAATTACAGTGACGCCCTGCGCGATATTACCGTTCTGGAAGGCGGCATTTTCATCAAGGTCGCAAAGGATGCATCACGTCCGTTGCGCATTCACCTTAACCAGGTCACGGCCATTGCGGTTGGCACCGCCTTTAGCGCGTCGAAATGGGGCGGGCATGCGCGGGTCGAAGTATCCGAAGGCACGGTCGATCTGGAAGATCGCAAGATGCGCTTGGCACGCCTGGTGGCCGGGCGGGCGGCATGGCAGGACGCTGACGGGGACCTTCATTTTGCCGAAGTCGCCCCCGAACGTGTTGCGCCATGGCGGGGCGGGCGCTGGATTGTTGATGATATGCCGATTGATGAATTGCTGGCGCGGATTGCGCCGCTGATGGGGGATCTGACATTTGTTCGCGATCCGCGTCTGGGCGATATCACCGTATCGGGCAGCTTTGATATCAGCAAACCGCACAGCGCACATGATGCCTTGCTGGCAGCTTACGGTCTTGAAGAACGGGCGTTTCCCGTCGGTTTCAGAATAATTTCAAGAAAATAGAAAAAATGTGCTCCTCAAATCGGAACCCGGTTCGTCATGAGGGTAATAGTGATTTGCATTATTATCTTCGAACGATGGGGGTAAGCTTTGAAAGCTGAGAATTCTGGAATGTCGCGTCTTTGGGGAACCACGGCACTTGTCGCGACCTTGATGATGGCAACCGTGCCGATGGCATCGGCACAGGAAGGCACAACAACAGCGCAACAGATCACGATTGCGGCGGGCGATCTGCGCGGCGCGCTTGATCAGCTGGCCGATCAGTTTGGTCTGCAACTGATTGTTCAGGGTGATCTTTCGGGTATGAGCAGCGGCGATGTATCCGCAACGCTTGACGCGCGTGATGCCTTGCAATTGCTGCTGACCGGAACCGGGTATCAATTTGAATTCATCACCGATGACAGTGTGCGTATCGCACCGGCAAGTTCGGGCGCGCTTGAAAATGGCGGTGCCACGGTCCTGCCCGAAGTGGTGGTCAGTGCCACCCGTTCGCGCCGGTCGATCAAATCCATGTCGCCATCGGTTGTGGTGATCGGTCGGGATCAGATCGAAACCCAGATGGCCAAAAGCAGCGACATCACAAATGTCATCCGCAACACGGTGCCGGGTTTCATGTTTGATGATCAAAGCCTGATTTCCAGCACGGAAACCTTCCGCGGGCGTGATGTCCAGGTGCTGGTTGACGGGGTATCGCGCAACACGCCGCTTCGAAATACCAGCCGTATCCTGTCAATGATCGATATCGCCCAGGTCGAAAGCATCGAAGTCATTCCGGGGTCGAACGCGCTGAACGGGGATGGCGCGACCGGGGCGACCATCAATATCATCACCAAAACCGGCGAAGTCGGAAATAACAGCTTTGTCGTTGACGGGCATGTCACCAGCTATACCGACGATATTGATGACAGTTTCTCGCCGTCGCTGACATTGTCGGGCAGTGGGGGTGTCGGTGCAGTCGATCTTGCCGCAAGTGTCACGGCATCGAAATCGGGTGATGCCTTTGACGGTTATGGCAATCAGGTGCCGTCGGATGCGATGCTGGGGCAGGGCGGATTTGACAATGCCGAAGACCTCAACCTGTTTGGCAAGGCGGGGCTGACCGTTGCCGAGGGTCATCGACTGTTTCTGTCGTCCGAAGTCGTCCGGTTTCGTCAGGACATCGAATATTATCCCGACCTGACCACCGATCCGGTCTCAGTGGATTATGACAATCCCTATCTTGCCCAGCCGCTGGAAGATGAAAGCCAGTATTTCACCGGCGGATATGAATATGATTTCGGCAAGATCGGGACGGGCGATCTTAAACTGTTTTACAATGACAGCTACAAACAGGCCGCACGCGCCGATTACCATGCCAGCTACAACCCGGCACTGGTCGCATTGGCCAATAGTGGCGCTGTCGAAGACCCGCTGGGCCAGTCGGTAATTGATACGGTCAAATATGGTGTGAAGCTTTCGACCGATACCAGCCTTGATCCGGTTTATGACGGCCTGACCCTGACCTGGGGTGGGGATCTGACCCATGATGACATCAAATACCGCACGATCAGTGGCCGCGATATCGGCGCACCGATGGAACAGGATGGCAAGGCTGTCTTTGCACAACTCAGCGCACCGGTTACGCAGTTTGTCGATCTGTCGGGCGGGGTGCGTTATGAAAAATATGATCTGACGGTCAAGGATTTCCTGCGTCCGAACTATATGCGCTATAACGCCGGTGTCGGTCAGGCGATCCTTGCCGCTGCGCAATATACCGGTGGCAACACAACCTATAGTGCGGTGACCTATAACGCATCGGCGGTGGTGCACTGGACCGACCGGATCGATACGTCACTTAGTTATAGCGAAGGTTTCTCTGTACCCGATGTGGGTGCCTATACCCGCCGTGCCGGTTTCAACGGCGTTCCGATGAATTTCAGCGCCCTTGATGTCGAAGCATCCAAGGTCAAGACCTATGAACTGGCGGCACGCTATAACGGGCCCGATTTCCGCACGACTGGTGCCGTTTACATGAGCACCAATGAACGCGGCGATACGTTCGATGCCTCCACCAATGCGCTTAGCCAGCAAAAGGAACGCATCATCGGTGCCGAACTGACCGGCGAATATGATGTGACCGAAGATACCTATGTCGGGGCCTTGGCATCCTATGTCGAAGGTCGTTACGACAGTAACAAGAATGGCGATCTTGACAGCTGGTTGCCCAATAACCGCATCCCGTCCCCGTTCCGCTTTACCGGCTATGTCGACAGCTATGTCTGGGGCGATCTCAATATGCGTTTTGACGGCACCTATACTGCGCCACGCACCAAGATCGACAACAAGAAAGTCAAATCCAGTCTGGTTTTCAATCTGATGGGCAACTATCCGGTGCTTGGCGGCACGGCGCGCTTCGGGGTCGAGAACATCTTTGATGCCAGCTATGAAAACCCGGCGGCATCGGCCCTTCGCGGCTATTCGGTTGCCGGGCACGGACGCACAGTGACCATCGGTTTCCGGCGCGAATTCTGATCGCGACCGGTTACGGCAAAATTTGACCTTTACGGCCTGGCGGGATACCCGCCGGGCCCTTTGCACAAGGAGACCGGCGATGTTTCGTTCAAGCCAGCCCGCAGCCGACATCGTGCTGTTTGAAATGGTTGATCGGCAAAGTGATGCGGACGGGCAATCCTATCTGGCAGCCTTGCACGACCTTGCCCGGCGTCAGGACCCGGCGATCCTGATCCTGCGGGTTGCGGGCATGACCGAACAGGATCACGAAACCCGCAAACAGGCCGCTGCCTGGTTCAAGGAAAATCGCGACCGGCTTGGCATGTTCGCCAAGGGCCTTATTCGCGTCGATGAAGGCCATGACCATGGCGACGGGCATCTGCATGTTGATGATGCCCATGACGTCGAAAACAGCAACTTTGCCCGCATGCTGCCATTCCCGGTCAAACATGTGACAAGCCTTGATCAGGCATTTGCACTGGCGCAAAACTGGCCTCCCGAACCCGGTTGATATTACCCGTTCCGATGCGTGTGATGTCGCGGTGATTATCGTTTGCGCACAGCCAGAATCATGAAATAGCTGGTTCCGATCAGGGCCGCGATCAGTCCGGTCGGAAGCTGTGCCGGATAAATCAGGTTACGGGCCAGCCATTCGGCCACCATCATCACATTGACCCCGATCAGGACCGCACCCAGCAAATGCCCGCCCGCCAGCCGATACCCGGCAACGCGGGCCAGATGCGGGGCCATCAGCCCGACAAAACTCAGCGGTCCGACAAGCAGGGTGGCACTGGCCGCAAGGATTGCCGCCAGCAGCATCATGGCAAACTGGAACCCCGAAATGCCAAGCCCCAGCGAAACCGACTGATCGGTGCCAAGGGACGCCAGTTCAAGCGGACGGCGAAGGGCAATGGCAACAATCAGCAACACCGCCGTTACCCCGGCAACGATCATGACCTCGTTCATATTGGTGAAATAGGTCGTCCCGGCCAGCCATGACATCAGCATGGTGGTCTGGGTGCCGCTTCGGGTCAGCACAATGCGCACGATCGCCCCCAGAATGGCGGTCAGCGCCAAACCGTTCAGCAACATGTAATGCGGCGCATGGGTAAATTTGCGACACAGAACAAGCAGCACCAGCAACGATACAATGCCGCCTGCCGCCCCGATCACCATCAGTTCGGCACGCTGTGCGAAGCCGAAAATCGCAAGTGCGATGATCATGGCAAGGGCGGTGGCCGAACTGACGCCGGTGATTTCCGGGCTTGCCAGCGGATTGCGCCCGACCCGCTGAATAAGCGTGCCCGAAACCGCAAGTGCGGCCCCGCAAATCATCGCGGCAAAGGTACGTTCCGAACGGCCCAGCAGAATGTCGTAACTTTCACCATCAAGACCAAGCACCGCAAAGCCGTTGCCATCGAGCGAAATGAACAGCGAGAAACCGATACCCAGAACAAGCGTGATGCCCAGAATGATCGACAGGCTCAGCTTGGAAACGATTTCCTGATCGCTGTGCTGGTCTTCGCTTTGGGTGCCGGGCATGATCCGGGCCTTGCGCAGGATCAGGATGATGAACGGTGCCCCGAACAGCGCGGTCGCGGCCCCGGTCGGCAACACATCCCCGCCAAGACCGTTAAACTGTCGCACGATGAAATCAATGATCATCAGCACAAACCCGCCGGTCAGCACCGAATAGATCATAAGATCACGTGACCGGGTCAGTCCTGCGATCCGCAGGGCGGCGGGCACGGCAAGACCGACAAAACCGATCAAACCGGCAGCTGAAATCACCGATGCGGTGATGAAAACCGCAAAACCAAGGATCAGCAACCGCAACACCGTGACCTTGGCCCCCAGCGAATTGGCGGTGTCATCGCCCAGTGCCAGCAGATCAAGCGGGCGCGACAGGGCCAGCACCGCAATCATGCCAATGATCACGCGCGGCAGGATAAATTGCGTGGCTTCCCAGCCATTCTGGGCCAGATCACCCGCCCCCCACATGAAGACCGATTGCAGATATTGTTCGTTAAACAGCAATACGATCTGGGATGCGGACTGTAACAGCAGATTGACAATCATGCCCGCCAGAATAAGCCACAGCGTCGCATTGCCGCGTTTTGATGCAATCAGATAGACCGCGCCAAGCGCAATCATCCCTCCTGCCAGGGCGAAGGCCTCCTGAAAGATGGCCATCGATGCCGGTGCGACAAGCAGGAAAATGGTCAGGGCAAATTCAACACCGGCCCCGACGCCAAGTGTCGTTGGCGATGCCAGCGGATTGCGCAGAACAGTCTGGATCGCCGCCCCGGCCAGTGCAAGTCCCGCCCCGCACAGAAACGCCATCACAAGGCGGGGCAGGGTGCTATAATGAAACAGGATCTGGTCAAAGTCGGTTTCATCGGGGCTGAACATGACCTGTGTTGCCAGTCCCTTTTGCAGGAACGGCCAGAAATCAGCGATCAGGATACCAATACAGGACAGACCAAGCGCGACCAGCAAAGCAGCCGGAATGTTCGAACGGGTGTTGGTCATTGATGCGGGTCGTTCTCGATGCTTTCGGTCAGAAGTTTCGCAAAGCGAAGTGATGACGGAACCCCGCCATACATCCAGACAACCGGAAGCTCATAGACGCGGTTGTTGCGCGTGAAATCCATGAATTTCCACATTGGGGATGCGAACATCTTGTCCAGAATGGCATCGGGCACCGGGTTGGTATAGACGACACTTTGCTTGGCATAAGGGGCAATCAGTTCAAGACCGCCACGGGCAAAGCCCCATTTGTTGACTTCACCGTGAAAGGCCATCGGCACATTCATTGCGGCCATCACCGAACCGGGCAGGCTGGTGTCGCCAAACATGCCGATCGTGCTTTCATCAAAGAAATAGATGATATTAAGCTGCTGATCAGGGCCAAGGGCCGCACGGGTGCGCGCCCCATATTCGGCCAGTTTCGCATCGACATCGGCCAGATAGGCCGCACCTTCGGCTTCGCGGCCGGTGGCCTTGGCGATTTTGCCAAATACTTCGCGTGCGGCCTGGAATGCCGGACGGTTTTCTTCAAACATCCGCAATTGCAAAACCGGCGCAATTTCGGACAGTTTCTCATAATTGATCCCGATATCGGGAATGGTAATGATCAGATCGGGCTTTGCCGCGCGCAGGGCTTCAAGATTGGGCGATGATCGTTGCCCAAGATCGACAAATTCATCGGGCAGTGCCGGTTCTTCGACCCATTCGACATAATCAACCGGATCTGCAACTGCCACCGGATCAAGGCCAAGTGCAATCACGGTTTCGGTAAAGGCCCAGTTGATGGTGGCAACGCGCTTTGCCGGCCCCGGCAGTTCAAGCGTTCCGCGTTCATGTTCAATGCGGATCGGATCGGCATGGGCCGATGTCGCACTTACGACGCAAAATGTTGCGGTAATTAAAATCCCGCTCAGAACAGTACGCAACAAAGCCATGGTTTATGATCCGCTTGCGGTGGTCGGGGTGCCGGTTACGGCATCGGCCAGCAGTTCGGCAAAGCGTGCGGCCGACAGAACCCCGCCAAAGGTCCAGCTTGATGGCACGGTATAAACATGACCATTGCGTGCAAACGGCATTGCCTTCCAGATCGCGGTGTCAAACAGGCGGCTTTGGACCGTCGGGGCAATCGGTTCGACATAGGCAAAATGAACGTCGCCAAGTTTGGCCAGATCGGAAACATCGCCGTTATGGAATGCCCAACCATTGACTTCGCCATCCCAGGCATTGGCAATTCCCATCCGTGCCAGAACCGACCCGAACAGTGATGTGTTGCCGTGAATGCGGAAATGGGCTTCGTCAAGGATGCGGACAACGGCGAATTTGGCGTCATTGCCGACCTTGTCGCGGATGCGTTTGGCCGCGGCATCAATCCGGGCATTGACCGAGGTGATGACTTCTTCGGCCTTCTCGGATTTGCCCGCCAGCTTGCCAATATTGCGCAACAGCGTTTCGGCCCGGTCAATGGCGGGTTCGCTGCTTCCGGTATTATAGATCGAATAGACCAGTGTCGGCGCAATGGCCGAAAGCTTGTCATAGGCCATCGCCACATCGGCACTGATGACAATGGCGTCTGGTTTGGCTTCGCGCAGGGCTTCGAAATTGGGTTCGCGCCGGGTGCCAAGATCGGCAAATTCGGCCGGAAGTTCCGGTTCAACTACCCACACGCGATAGCCGTCCGCTTCGGGAACGGCAACCGGATCAATGCCCAGTGCCAGGAAACTTTCGGTCAGCGCCCAGTTTGATCCGGCAAAACGGGTCGGCGTGGTGTCAAAGGTGACGTCGCCCATTTCATGGGTCATGGTCTGGGCGGTGGCGCCCACCGATGACATGGCGGCAATCGTTACAAGACAGCTTGCTGCAAACTTGCAAATCAGACGGGTGCGCATATGAATGTTCCTGATCCCTGTTGGCTGATCCGTAACCCTGTCGTCACAGCGCACTAGGCGACATAACTGACGAAACGGTCATGGTCCGGCAGATGGATGACATCAATGTCGGTTTGGAAAATGTCGCGAAGTGTTTCGCCCTGCATGAAATCGCGAGCGTTGCCCTGCCAGCAGGTCCGCCCGCCGCGCAATGCGACGATATGATCGGCAAAACGCCCGACCATGTCGATATCATGCAAAACGGCAATCACGGTCAGATTGTTCTGGTCTTTCAGATTGGCGACCAGTCGCAGAATGTCGCGCTGATGGCCGACATCAAGGGCCGATGTCGGTTCGTCCAGCAACAGCACCGGCGCATCCTGGGCAAGCAGCATGGCAAGCCACACACGCTGGCGTTCGCCGCCCGACAGGCTTGCGACCAGACGGTCGGCAAAGCCGGTAACATGAGTCAGTTCCATCGCCTGATCAATCTTGGCATGGTCTTCGTCGCGGTAACGGCCAAATGCCCCGCGCCAGGGATAACGACCAAATGCCACCAGTTCGCGTACACTCAGATGCGGCGGCACCACCGGATTTTGCGGCAAATAGGCAACCTTGCGGGCAAAATCGCGCGTGCCGTGATCTTCAAGAACCGCATCATCAAGGGTGATGGTGCCAGCATGCTTTTTGTTCTTGCGCGCCAGAAGCTTCAAAAGCGTACTTTTGCCCGATCCGTTATGGCCCACAATGGCGCTGAACGCACCGGTCGGAAAATTGACCGTAATGTCATCAAGCAGCGTTTTGGGATTTTTGCCGTCACTCTTGAAGATGACGTCTTTCAGATCGAACATGTGCTGAAAACTCGTAAAAACTGTAATCGGGCCGAAGTCCTTGAACCTGCTGGCCGGGATATCGACCCGGGACGATTGAAAACAATCGTCCCAATGTGAGAATGCCTATCAATTACTTGCAGAAAATGCAACCGAGTTGCGATTGCATTTGTTCGAAATTTTCGCGGTAAATTAAATCATCATACAAAATGACTTTTCAGAAGTTGCCATTCCGGGTAGCAATATGGATCAGGTATTTCCGGTATGGGGGAAGGGCTTTGCAAACAGCCCGCCTTTACCGGAACAAAGCGGAAAACCGCATGAAATATCAGGGAGAAACCATGGCCAACGTGAAAACCGTCTTGCCAAACCTGCGCTGCACGCTGGGCGAAGGCCCGCATTGGGATGCCAAGGATGGCGTGCTGTACTGGGTGGATATTGTCGGAAAGACCGCCTTTGCCCTGCGTCCAAGTGATGGCGCATCGCGCAGCTGGACATTCGATCAGCCGGTTGCGGCAATTGTCCCGCGCGAAAATGACGGGCTTCTGGTTGCCCTTGCTGATGGTTTGGCGTTTCTTGATGCCGAAAGCGGGGAAACAACCCCCTTTGTCGCACCAGATCGCGACCATGCGGGCAACCGTTCCAATGAAAGCCGGGTGGATCCGGCGGGGCGGTTCTGGCATGGCACCATGCAAAACAATATCGGCCCGAATGGCGAAGACCTTCCTGTGACGGTTTCGACCGGGACACTCAACCGGGTGGGGCCGGACGGCGAGACAACCCGTTTCCTGTCTGATATCGGGATTTCCAATACGCTGCTTTGGTCCGCTGACGGCAAGAAGATGTTCTTTGGCGACACCATCAAGGATACGCTGAATGTCTATGACTATGACATGGCGACCGGGGTTCCCAGCAATCCGCGCGTGTTCTTTGGCCCGCAGGATCGCGGCAATATGGACGGATCGGCGATGGATGCCGATGGCTATATCTGGAATGCGCGCTGGGGCGGCAGTTGCCTGATCCGCTTTGCCCCGGATGGCAGTGTCGACCAGATCATTGATCTTCCGGTGACCCAGCCGACCAGTTGCGTGTTTGGCGGCCCGGACCTTAAGACACTTTATATTACTTCGGCCGCGGTTGGGCTGGGTGGCAATGGCAACGAACTGGAAGGCGCGCTGTTATCGATCCACACAGATGTCGCCGGTCAACCCTGCACGCGCTTTGCCGGATAGGGGCCGCGACGTTTTCCTGCTAACTCATCCTTTGGCATCCCGGATTTTCAGCATGTTCTGAAAGTCCGGGACCAGTTCATGATAGATCGGCAAGGCCGCAGCACCCATTGCCGCGGACAGCAGGTTGCCGACGCCTGCCTGCACCGGAAGTGCATTGCCAAGCGGGGTGCGACTGCCCGCAGTTTCAAGACGGCCAAGCTCAATAAGTAACGCATCGAGGATTGACGCGGGCAACAAACCGCCCAGCATGACGGCCTGTGGATCAAGCATGCTGCCAAGGATTTGTACCGCCGTTGCCAGATGCGGGGCGGCCTGTTTGATCCAGCGTTTGACCGGTTCATCATCGGGTGACAGCTGGGCCAGACGATTAAGTGTCGTATCATTCAAAAGTGCGTCGCGATCGGCCGCATCAAATTCATCATACAGCGCCAAAAGCGACACATAACGTTCAAGGCATCCCTTGCGTCCGCACGGGCAATCGCGCCCATGGGGTTCGACCGGCAAATGACCGATTTCACCAGCCGCCCCGTTGGTGCCGTGAATGATCTGGTTGTCCATGAAAAGACCGGCACCCAAGCCATAGCCGATAAAGACATAGACGAAATTTTCCAGCGTTCGGGCATTGCCATACAGCTTTTCGGAAATCGCGGCGGCATCGGCGTCATTTTCGGCAAATACCGGGCAATCGATCTTTTCCGACATGGCGGCAACAATATCGAAATTTTCCCATCCCGGGGCAATGCCGGTCGGACCGGCAATGCCGACGGGGCCCGGCATCGCAATGCCAATCCCGATATTGCGTGCCGGATCAAGTCCGCAATCGGCAATGATTTTGCGGGTTGCCTCAATCAGCAATTCGACCGCGCGTTCGGGATTGGGATGGTTGAATTGCTGGCTGATGCGTGCACGTTCCTCGCCCAGAAGATTGACCAGTACGGCGTCAAACTGTGTTCCGGTCAGCTGAAATCCGATGGCATAACCGCCATCCGGGTTCAGGCGATAGGGGCGGGCAGGCTGTCCACGTTTTTGACGAATCGGTTCACCAGCCAGAAGAAGTCCCGTTTCTTCGAGTTCCCCGACCAGGTTCGAGATCGTCTGGGCCGACAGATTGGTGATGCGCGTAATATCTGCCCGTGACAATCCGTCATGGCGTCTGACCGCGTCCAACACCGCACGTCTGTTGTGATTCTTGGCGTGTAAAAGGTTGGTTCCCGTGACGCTCTTTGGTTGTTTTTTCATCTTTGCCATTGCCGCCCATTTTCTTTTGACTTATTAATTACATCAAATTGAATTAATAATAAAGCCTGTCCTCAATCAGGCTTGTCGTCTATCCAAGTCGTATCCTATGTATCAGGGAGATATAAATCATGAATATCAAGAATATCATGACGGGTGCTGCGATCGGCGTGCTGGCCGCATCGGGTGCCGCGCATGCTGATGTGACCCTCAATGCGCTGTTCATGGCGCAGGCTGCCTATAGCGAAGATGACATTCGCAACATGACGGCCGAGTTCGAAGCCGCCAATCCCGGCATCAAGGTCAATGCCGAATTGGTTCCGTACGAAGCCCTGCATGACAAGATCGTGCTGTCGCAAAGTGCCAATGGCTATGACGTTGTGCTGTATGACGTGATCTGGCCGGCGGAATTTGCGCAATATCAGCTGCTCGAAGATGTCACGTCACGCATCGATGACAAAACCCGGTCAGGCATTCTCGACGGTGCCTGGACCACGGTGGAATATGATGGTGCGCTGTATGGCATGCCATGGATCGCCGATACCAAGTTCCTGTTCTATAACAAGGACATGCTCAAAGCTGCCGGTTTTGACAATCCGCCCGCAACATGGGAAGAACTGCGCGCACAGGCCGCAGCCATCAAGGAAAAGGGCATTGTCGACTATCCGCTGGTCTGGTCCTGGTCGCAGTCCGAAGCCGCCATTTGTGATTACACCACCATCCTTTCGGGCATGGGCGGTGAATTCCTTGATGCCGATGGCAAGCCGGCCTTCAATACCGGTGGTGGTCTCAAGGCGCTTGAATATATGGTTGGTACCCTTGATGACGGCCTGACCAACCCGAATTCCCGTGAATATCTTGAAGAAGACGTTCGTCGCGTATTCTCCAGCGGTCAGGCGGCATTCGCGCTGAACTGGGGCTATATGTATAATCTTGCCAATGACCCGGCCGAAAGCCAGGTTGCCGGCAAGGTCGGCATTGCACCGGCACCGGGGACTGATGGTGTTTCGAAGGCATCGGCTGTCAACGGTTCGATGGGTCTTGGGATCCCGACCAAAAGCGGTCACAAGGAAGAAGCCTGGAAATATATCCAGTTCCTGACCTCGCAGAATGTGCAGGACAAATTTGCCAAGCTCAGCCTGCCGGTATGGGAAGCATCCTATTCCAACCCGGACGTGATCAAAGGCCAGGAACCGTTTGTCGAAGCGGCCAAAACCAGTCTTGCTGTCATGGCGCCGCGCCCGACCATGGCATCCTATCAGGAAGCCTCATCTGTTCTGCAAGAAGCCCTTCAGAACGCGATGCTTGGTTCGGTCAAACCGGCTGATGCCCTGAATGACGCAGCCGAGACCATCTCGGACATGCAATAAGCGCGAAAGCGTCTTTTTGATCCAGAACCCGGACTTGTGTGATCCTCCTCCATGCTTGTCCGAGTTCAAACTCCGGAGCCGAATGCACCGCTATGATTTCCTATCGTAAAACGGTGACGGCGTGGCTTTTACTGACCCCGATGATCGTGATCATCGTCGGGGTCAGTGGCTACCCGCTGATCAAGACGATCTATTACAGCCTGACCGGTGCGAAACTGATTGCGCCCGATGTCACCAGCATCTTTGTCGGCTTCGACAACTATGTGCGCGCGCTGTCTTCTTCCAAGTTTCTTGAAGCCATCTGGCACACCACCTATTTCGCCGTCATTTCCGTCGGGGCGGAAATGGTGATCGGTGTTCTGGTTGCGCTGTTGCTGAACGAAGCCTTTGCCGGGCGGACCCTGTTGCGCGCCATGCTGATTTTGCCGCTTGCGCTGCCGACGGTGGTCAACGCCATGATGTGGCGGCTGATCTATAACCCGGATTTCGGGGCGCTGAATGCGCTTCTGGTCCAGATCGGGATGCTTGATGCCTATCGCTCCTGGCTGGGGGACCCGGCAACCGCCCTTGATATGGTCATTCTGGCCGATGTCTGGAAAAACTTCCCGCTGGTGGCCCTGATTGCGCTGGCCGCCCTTCAGACCGTGCCCAAGGATTTGTACGAGGCCGCCACCCTTGACGGGGCAGGGGTTTGGAACCGGTTCTGGCGCATTACCCTTCCGGCCATTCTGGGGCCGCTCAGTGTCGCGCTGGTTTTGCGCACGATCGAGGCCTTCAAGGTCTTTGACATCATCTATGTCATGACCCGTGGTGGCCCGGCCAGCAGTACCAAGACCGTCAGTTTCTATGTCTATCAGGAAGCGTTTGCCTATATGCGCGTCGGTTCCGGGGCATCCTATGCGCTGATTGTTGTTTTGATCAGTGCCTGTCTGATTGCCGGATACATGTATCTGATCCGCAAGCAGGGAGAAGTGTGATTATGAAGGCATCCCTGACAAAAAAAATCTGCATCTATCTGGGGGCACTTGTTCTTGCCACCGTGATTGCAGTGCCGGTTTTGTGGCTGTTTATCATGAGCATCAGCTCATCCACCCATCTGACCACCTTGCCGCTGCAATGGTGGCCGGATGCGCCGACTTTTGAAAATTATCGCAATCTGTTGGTGTTTGCCGAAAACAGCCCGTCGGCCAGTTTCCTCTATGGTATTCGCAACAGCATCATCATTGCCTTTGCCGCGACCGGTCTTTCGATCATTGCTGCCATTCCGGCGGCCTACAGCTTTTCGCGTTTGCCCGGACCACGGCGCAAGAACCTGCTTTATGCGGTGATTGCGATCTTTATGTTGCCGCCTGTGGCAATCGTGTTGCCGCTCTATACGGTGATGAGTGCGCTTGGGCTTCTCAATACCCACTTTGCCCTGATCATTGTTTATTGCTCGATCCTGCTGCCCTTCACGACCTGGCTTCTCAAAAGCAACTTTGACACCATTCCGGGCGATCTTGACGAAGCCCCGATCATTGATGGTGCCAACCGGTTGCAGGCCATCTGGTATGTGATCCTGCCGATTGCCCGTCCGGCCCTTGGCGCGGCAGTGATGATGGCGGTGTTGCTGGCATGGGATGAATTTTTCTACGGGCTTTTGTTCACCAATGACATTCGGGCCAAAACCATCACGGTGGCGATTGCCGATCTGGCGGCCGGGCGTGTGGCGGATTACGGCCTGATTTCAGCAGCCGGAATTCTGGCGGCCGTACCCCCGGTGATTCTGGCCTTCTTCATGCAGAAAACCCTGGTGTCCGGACTTGCAAGCGGCAGTGTAAAGGGATGAATGCCATGACAAAATCATATCCGGGCATTCGTCCTGATCCGGCACGTCCGATCATATCGATTGGCACGATCAATGTGGATCAGTTGATGGGCCCCATCGCCCATTGGCCGCAACCGGGAACCGAGACCGTCTATCCCGATTATGAAATGCGGATCGGCGGGGGATGCGGCAATTTTGGGGCGGCTTTGATGGCGCTTGATGCCCATCAGCATATCGTCGTCAATGTCGGCAAGGACGCCATGGGCGACTGGTTGTGCGAACAGTTCGGGCCTCTTGCCGATTACTGGCATCGCAGCGATACCGTGACCTCGGTGACGTTTGGCCTGACCCATCCCGATAAGGAACGCACGTTCCTGTCAAACGAAGGGCACAGTTCGATCTTTGACGCGACAATGGTACGCGCGATGCTGTCGGAAACCCGGGTTGATGGTGCGATTGCACTGTTTGTCGGAACGTTTCTGATGCCCGGTCTGCTGCCTGATTGCGCCAGCCTGATGAAGGAACTTCATGACAGCGGCGCGATTGTTGCCCTTGATACCGCATGGCCGACCGGCGGATGGAGCGATGATGTCCAGACCCATCTTGAAAGCTGGTTGGGCTATGTGGATATCCTTCTGATCAATGATGCCGAGGCAGCGGGCATTCTGGGCATTTCACAAACCGAATTTGCCCGCGATATCGAAACATATCTGGCCCGTATTGCCGATAAACTGCCATCCGATGCGATCATTGTGGTCAAACGCGGGGCGGCCGGTGCGACGGCTTTTGCCGGTGGTAAGATCCTGCATGTGCCCGTACCCGGACCGGTCGATGTTGTCGACACCGTGGGGGCGGGGGATTGCTTTAACGCGGGCTTTTTGATGGCGTTGCAGATGCAGGCCGCTTTGCCCGATGCATTGCGCGCCGGGATCGAGGTCGCCGGCAAGGCCATTGCCAGCAACCCGCGCAAATATCCCGAAATTTCCGATCTTTGCCCTGATGTCGCAGCGGTCCTGTCCGCGCCAGTGCCGACCGGCGAAGAAATCATGACATTCGACCATGTGGAGAATAGCTGAAATGTCGTCTGTATCTTTGTTCAATGTCACAAAGTCGTTTGGCACAGCCGACATCATCAAGGGCGTGGATCTGTCGATCAGGGACGGGGAGCTTGTGGTTTTTGTCGGCCCGTCGGGCTGTGGCAAATCGACATTGCTGCGCATGATTTCCGGGCTTGAAGAAATCACCGCTGGTGAAATCCATCTGGGGGATAAACGTGTTGATCCGCTTCCGGCGTCTGATCGCGATATTGCCATGGTGTTTCAGTCCTATGCGCTTTATCCGCATATGACAGTCGCGGAAAATATCGGCTTCCCGCTTAAGATGGCGGGGTGGTCGAAATCCGATATGGATGCCAAGACCCGCGAAATCGGTGATGTTTTGCAATTGCTTCATCTGTTTGATCGCACCCCCAAACAGCTTTCGGGCGGACAGCGCCAGCGTGTTGCGATTGGCCGGGCCCTTGCGCGGGATCCCAAAATCATTTTGCTTGATGAACCGCTTTCAAATCTTGATGCGGCACTTCGCGTCGATATGCGGATGGAGCTTGCCCGTCTGCACCGCGAACTTGGGGCGACCATGATTTACGTTACCCATGATCAGGTCGAAGCCATGACCATGGCGGACCGGATTGTCGTGTTGCGTGACGGGATTGTCGAACAGGTGGGAACGCCGCTTGATCTTTATCTGCAACCGGCCAACCGGTTTGTTGCCGGATTTATCGGATCACCCAAGATGAATTTCTGGGATGCGCGCAGTGACGAGAACGGGCGTGTTGTGATGCCATCGGGGCTTGCGGTGGCGATGGGCGATCATGTTGCCGCCAACCGGTCCCTGACGGTGGGGGCGCGTCCCGAACATCTGGTACTGTGCGACGAAGGCAATGCCGCATTAAAGGGCACGGTCTTGGCGGTCGAACATCTTGGATCGGATACGTTTGTTCAGCTTCATTGCGGGATTGGCGATCCGTCACAGATGGACGTCAATGTGCGTCTGGCGGGCATTGTCCGGGTTTCGATCGGGGATCAATTGGCCCTGACGATTGCCGATCAGGACAACTGGCATCTTTTTGATGGTGACGGCATTCGTCTTGATCCGCCTGCTGACAGGGCAGCCTGAACGCAAAACAGCAGCAAATAACGTGCCTTGCCCCTTTTTGGCCTTGGTTTTAGGTATTTTTGGCGGCAACATTGTGCGCATATAAATGCACAATCCAAAAAACGAGCAAACCGGGGTCTCAATGAACTCAATATCGTCCGCGAAAATGTGGGTAAGGACGTTACTTGCCATTGGCATGGTCACGTTGTTATCGGCCTGTGCGGCATTTCAAACCAGCACGACCAGGGTCACCGGTTCGGTGACCTATCGCGAACGGATTGCGCTGTCGCCTGATAATGCGTTTCTGGTTGTCAGGCTGCGGGATGTATCGCGTGCCGATGCGCCGTCGGTTGAAATCGCATCCCTGCGTCAGCCGGTGTCAAACCCGCCGATGGTTTTTGTCCTGCCCTATGACGGATCGAAAATCGATCCGCGCATGACCTATGCGCTTGAAGCCGAAATCGTCAATTCCGACGGTGATACGCTGTTTCGCAATGATCAGGTCTATCGGGTGCTGACCGGTGATGCGCCAAATGACGTGGAAATTACGGTGCGTCCGGTGGCACATACCCAGTCTGACGGGGCACGCAAATTTGACGGTGCCGATACCGCGCGCGACATTGCCGCAATCGAAGCCCGCCTGCCATCCTTGCGGGTTATTCCCGGTCAGTATGTCGCATCCGATCATACCGTGACCTATAAGGCATATGTCTCGCCCGAAGGCGAACCGATGATGGTGGACGAGCATCGCGACCTTGGTGATTACGGCACCTCGGATGTGAAGCTTTATTACCGCAATGGCCAGTTGTTGCGGTTTTCGGAACATGCGACGCGCGTCAATTATGACGGGGCGCAAAGCGACACGCCGCTGGAATACAGCTTGCAGCTTGATTTCGCGCAAGGCCGCTTTTCATCGGGGACCAAGACCGTCAATGGCGTGCAAAGCAATCCCGACGAACATGAAGTCAGCGGCGCCCTTGCCCAAAGCAAGGTGGCATTAAGCCGCATCGACGCGATGCTGGCCCAGATGAACAGCGATACCGCGAAGCTTGGCGGGTCAAAAGTCTTTGTCTGTGACGATCAAAGCCGTTTTTCGGTGACCTTCGAACAGCGTATTGATCGCGCCACCGTCGAATTCCCCGGTCGCGAACCGTTATCTTTGGCCCGTATTCCGACCGGGTCGGGATATGGCTATGCCAATGATCTGTATGAACTGCGTGGCAAGGGTGAAGATGCGATCTGGCAAACCCCGTCTGGCGAAACCCATTGTGCCGTATCTGCCGCACCGGTCGGTCTGGCATTGCCGCCGGGCAACTTCCCGGTGGTCAAGCTCGATGAATTGAAGTCATCAGGCAAAGGTATCTGGACCGAATATTTCGCCGATCTGCAACCGGCGATTACGGCCTGCCTTGCGGAAAATCCGGGCGATCTGGTGTCGGTTCTCAAGGCTTGGCCGATGAACCACGGCATGGTCGGGGTGCGGACGGTGAATGGCAATGGCGGGCGTTATGACTGTCTGGTTCCGGCCGATGGCATGGGCACGGTTCATACCGAACTGGTGGAAACCACCACCAATATCCTACCGGGCGAGGACGAAGTCCGCTTTACCCCGGCCAGCAGCGCCTATCCCGATGGAAAATGTTTCAGCCATCAACGGCTTGAAGATGGCGCGGTCTTTCTGGGCTGGTTGTCAAAGGATTCCTGTTCATAGGAAATTGTGATCCAGCTGGTCGATCCCGACATTTCAAAAAGACGCTACGACATGTTCGGGCGTCTTTTTTTGTTTGGCCATCAATGGCCTTCATCGCAAAGTAAAACTATTCTTATGAGTGACTTACAATAGGTTGGTACTGTATCTATATACACCCAAAGGAACAATTTATCGCGAAATAATGTTTCCAGGGTTGTGTGCCTGGGGGAGTTAGTTGATGTCGGAAGATATGAAGCCGGACAAAGCTATGATCAGCGTGTGTGTTGTGATTGTCGCGCTGACTGGTCTGGGCTCATATGTGGTTGGACTTCCCGTTGTGAATGAAGTTCTGGGCGGTTGTGTCGTTCTTCTGACGATACTGGCATTTTACTGTATTTTCCGGAATACGACCCAAAGTGCGGAACGGGAACACAAAGACACACGTTCGGTTTTGCAGCGTGAGCTGGTCGAATGTATTTACATGCTTCCGGTCCCGGCATTGGCGATTGACAGCAATCATAAAATCATCGGCTGTAACGGTCATCTGCGTGAGATCATCGGGCTTTCAAGCGAAACGATATCAGGGCTGAAACTTGATCTTCCTTCAAACGGAAAAGAAGGCGGGGCGAGCGATCAGGACGACGATGAATGGCCAAACTGGCTGGTTTCGGAACGCCAGTCCCTGAAAATTGGCAGGCACACGATATCGGGGACAGTAATTCTGGTTCCGCTTCGCAGCAGCACGGGCGAGGGGAGTGATGCGCTGGTCATCATCCGGCCGGAAGAAGACCTGGGCAGCATCCGCGAACCTGTTTCGATCGGTGTTCAGGGCAGCTTGAAGCTGAATGATGATGACCGGATGTTGTTGCGTGAACTTAGTCACGACATGCGGTCGCGCTTTCAAAACGCGTCAGGCATTCTTGATCTTGCAGAAATGAGCGCCGTCGGTCCCGATGCCCAACGCTATTTTTCGGGGTTGCAGAAAATATACCGCGAAGCAGCAGACCGCGCAGATTCCGTGATTTCATTTTTTGAACTGGATTTTCAGGTCAAGGAAGGCAGTTACGAGACATTCGGTATCGATGAGCTGTTAAACGATATTTCTTTCGCGCTGGGACAGCGCAAGGATATCGAAGATAACGAAATCCTGTTTGATACCGATCTCAGTGTTGAAAAGGCGATCAAATACCACAAAAAGCTGGTTGCAAAGCTGGTTTGTCATCTTGTTTTGCATGTCATTGGCGGTGAAGTCGGCAAAACGGTGTTGATCCGTGTTCGAATGACCGACAGTGAGGACAAACTCCCCGAACTCAGTGTCGAAGTATTGACCAAAGACAAGATTGGTGGTGGGGCGTCCGGCGGAATTCACCTGGATCTCGAAATTGCCCGGCGTATCGCCCCGGCGATTGGTGGTGAATTGTTCCTTGATCATCAAAATCTGGAAATGACGGGTCTTCATTTCCAGGCAAGTGTCGAAGGGATTGACAGTTTCAGATCCGGCTTTGTTGTCCCGGCACATCTTAAAAACCTTCAGGCACTTATTGTTGATGATAATGAGACATCCCGAACCGTGTTTGAGCAGCTGACATCTGCACTTGGCTGGACGGTTGATGTTGCGGCGTCAGGCGAAGCAGCAATGCATATGATCCGGTTCAAACAAGGCATGCGGGAGTCATATGACGTCATTCTGATTGATTGGCGCATGCCTGGTATGGATGGCTGGCAAACCAGCGAGGAAATCAGAAAGCTTCAGAATGGTGGCAAGGTGCCGATCATTGTTATGATATCCGCCCATAACCGGACATTCCTGTCCAAAAATATCCAGGACCGCGGGCGGGTGTTGAATGGCTTCCTGACCAAACCGGTGACACTCAGCATGTTGCTTGACGCGGTTGCCGATGCAACAGCCCATGTCCAGGAGCCAGTGACGGAAGGTGAAAATCCTGGAACCAGCGCCGAACCGCTGTCGGGCAATACGGTACTGATCGTTGATGACAACCAGATGCACCGTGAAGTCGCCAAGGAATTCATGATCCGCAACGGGGCACAGGTCTATACCGCGTCGGGCGGTTATGAAGCGATCAGCAAAGTGCAGAATTACCGCGACGAGATCGATATCGTTCTGATGGATGTGCAAATGCCTGACCTGAACGGGTTCGACGCGGTCAAACGTATCCGCGAACTGGGCTATCAGGATATCCCGGTTCTGATGATGACAGCCAACAGCACATCCGAACTTCATCACAGAAGCCTTCAATCGGGTGCCAACGAAGTGGTGATCAAGCCGTTCGTAATGCGCGAAATTGTCATGGCCATGTCCAAATATGTTGGCCGAGCCCGGCAATTCAGGAACACAGATAAAAACGCCAGACATTCGGTAGAGGCATGGAAGGTTGGTCGGGATCTTGGTTTCAATGCTGATGTGATCGAACAGCGCTTTGACGGACAATCGTCAACCTACGTCAATTCGCTCAAGACATTCGTCCGTGATGCAAAACGGTTGACCCACAAGCTTGAAATCGATCATGGACGCAAGGTCTGGGAAGACATCGTGCGTGAAACGACTGCGCTGGGTGGATTGCTGTCTGTGGTCGGGGCGGTGGAAGATTCCCTTAAATTCAAACAGCATGCCGAGATGTTGCAAAAAATCCAGAGGGGCGAAACTGTCGGGCCAGCCAATATCGACAATGCCTTGCAGGATGTCGGGCGCGGCCTGATTGATTTGCTCAATACCCGGATCGCGGCAACCGAACAGTTCCTTGAACAGTTGGAAGAAGAAGCGGGCGATGAAGGGGACAATGAAGGGGGCAAAGAGGCCTGAATATCAGGCCGTCTGATCGTCCCCTTCGGTCAATTCATTCCACTTCATTCCCTGTATTCCCTGTATTCCCCGGGGCGGCGATTATCCTAGTTGGATGTTTCGTCGCCCTTGGTAGCAAGGATCGCCAGCGTCTCGTCCAGAACACGGTCAAATTCGCCCAGCATGGCCGCAACCTTTTCGATCTCCCCGTTATGGGTCAGTCGTTCCATTTCTGCCGACATTTTCGAAATCCGGGTTGCGGCGACCTGCGACGATGACCCCTTCATGATATGAAGCTGCTCGCTCAGGGTTTTGGTTTCGTTATCCTTGATCGCCTGATGGATTTGCGTCTGGCAGTCGCGTGCTTGCGGGTCATAAAGTTTGCACAGGCGATGATACAGATCGACACTTCCTGCTGTCAGTTCGATTGCAAGCTTTTCCTCATGCAGCGGGAAGTCATCCCATGCCGTTCCCGTCGCCTGTTGAGCCGGAATGACAGGCGCATCGGCGGGACTGCTGTCGGCTGACTGCACCGTTTCGTCAGCCGGTTTCGGGGCCGGGTTGCTTTTGTTTGATTTTGAGCCGACCCGCACATGTTTCAGGATTTTGGACACAATCAGCTCGAAATCAAAAGGCTTGCCGACAAAGTCATTCATGCCCGCTTCGCGGCATTTATGCTGTTCATTTTCCAGAACGCCAGCCGTGAGTGCGATGATCGGCAAATCAAGATCGGGATAGGATGAGCGCAGGCGTTCCGTTGCCTCAAGCCCGGTCATTTCGGGCATCTGCACATCCATCAGGACGATATCAAATGAATGTTTTTCGACCGCCGCAACGGCCTTGATGCCATTATCGGCGATATGGACCTTGGCACCCAACGAGGTCAGCAAATCCTTTGCCACCTGCTGGTTCACGGCATTGTCTTCGGCCACCAGAATATTAAGCCCGGCCAGCGAGTTTTCCGTGATTTTGTTGGCAGGGGCACAGCCCGGACGGATTGCCGCACTGGCATCACTGACGGATGTAATCGCATCCATGAATGATGATCCGGTTACCGGCTTGGTCAGCAATTCGTATTTTTCGGCATTTTTGGTTTGTGACAAAAGATCGCGTTCATAGGCCGTGACCATGATGATTGCCGGCATTTTTTCCAGCTTGTCGGCCGGAATGCGTTCAATGGTCTCAAGGCCATTCAGCCCGGGCATCTGCCAGTCAATCATCAGGATGTCATAGGGCACCTTGGCATTAAGCAGCATGTCAATCGCTGTTTGTCCGTCCGGTGCGGTGTCGGCCTTGACATAAAGCGAATGGGCAATGGTCTGAAGCGCTTCGCGGGTTGGTTCCTGATCATCGACGATCAGAACTCGCAGATTGTCGACTTTTTCGAAATAAAGTGGCGGTGCAATGTCATTGGGACCTACCCGCAGCGGTATTTTCAACGTGAAGGTCGATCCGCGTCCCGGGCTGCTGCGCAGGGTAATTTCACCCCCCATTGCAGTTGCCAGCCGGTTGGAAATCGCAAGTCCTAACCCGGTTCCGCCATATTTGCGTGTTGTTGACGCATCGGCCTGGGTGAACGGGTTGAATATCGTGGCTTGCTGATTTTCGGGAATGCCGATACCGGTATCCGTGACCTGGAAACACAGGATCGGTTCGGGTGCATGTTCCTTGTGAACATCAAGGCGCACGGTTCCGGCATCGGTGAATTTGATCGCATTGCTGATCAGATTGACCAGAATTTGTTGCAGGCGCTGGGAATCCCCGATGATCGAGCGCGGCACATCGGGGGCGACATCAATCACCGCTTCGATGGCCTTGTCATTGACCGACATCGACATGATCGACCCGACATTGTCGATCACATCGGGCAGGACAAAGGGTTCCTGATCCAGAACAAGTTCATTGGCCTCGATCTTCGAGAATGTCAGGATTTCGTCAATCACGCCCAACAGGAATTTGCCCGAAAGCCCGATCTGGCGAACATATTCACTTTGTTGCTGTTCAAGCGGGGTGCGTTTCAAAAGTTGCGTCAGACCGAAAATCGCATTCATCGGGGTTCGGATTTCGTGGCTCATATTGGCCAGGAAGTCATCCTTGATCCGTGCCAGTTTTTCGGCGTCATTGCGCGCGATTTCAAGTTCGCTGTTAATGGTTTTCAGCTTCTTGTTATAGCGCTGTGTGGCCAGCGCACGCAGGTTGATCGTCCAAAGAATGCCGATCATGAACACCAGCAAAATCACCGATGCAATGGTGATACCGGTCGAAAATACGTTCCAGTATTGCATCGCATAGTCATAGGGACGCGATGTCGAAATCACCAATGTGTCGTGAAAGACCCGCTCGGCAACACCAAACCGGGCCTGACCGGTAAAGACATTGGAATAGACATTGGCAACGATCCGCTCGGACGAGTTGGCAACATCGGTATAAATCTCGGCATCGGCCATCGATTTCGAGATCATCTCGTCCTTTGCCGGCTTGCGTGCAACCAGATTGAAATTGCGGTCCAGCAGGGTGACATAATCGACCGGGATTGTTGATTTGGCGATACGTTCAATCATCGTACCCGGATCGATCACCGTCGAAATCACACCGACCAATTGGCCGTATGGGTTGCGGATAGCCCGGGCGAATGAAAGTTGCCAACGGCCATCAACAAGGTTCTTGACCGGTCCTGACAGGAACCGCGGCGCATCTCCGCCCTTCAGGAAATACTGCACATAATCACGCCCGGACAAATCGACATCGGGTGCCGGGAAACTGCGCGATGAATGGATGATGCGGCCATTTATGTCGGTAACACCGAACACGCGGACAATATCGAGTGCGTCGGCGGCCTGCTTGAGCAGAAGATGCTTTTCGCGTGCCGAGTACCGTTCGTCATAAATGATACTGCCAAGCGCGGTCAGGGTGGTTTCCACCCCGATCATTTGTTCTTCGACCTGACTGGCATAGCCATCAAGGAGATTTGTCAATGATCGCAGTTCGCGCTGCTCGGCATTTTCACTTAGCGGGAAATGCACATAATAGTTGAATCCGAGAACCAGAAGGGTGATTGCCGCTGCAGCAAGGGTGACGGGCATGCTGCTGCGACGGAGGAGTGCCTGTTTCAAACCTTCAAGCATAAAGTCATCCCGGGTCATTCGTGTTTCAAAAGCGAAAGCATCAGTTCGGCTTAGGATCAACGCATTACAGGTCGTGTGTGGGGTCTCAACTTGCAATGCAATTGCAAAAATCTTCTCTGTGCAACCAGAACGTCCACTATGAATTGTCAGTAGATTTAAGACAAGACTGTTTTGTTTTTCAGTAGCTTGCAAGTGAACAGGCACAAAAAAATCCCGCAGCATTTGCCGCGGGATTTTGAAGTTTTATTCTGGCTTGCCTTAGTGGGTACGCTGGCCTGTGGCATAAAGCATGCCGTGCGTGCCGCTCAGGACGTCTTCATTGCCAAGATTGATCGCCTGGAACCGGTGTCGATCAAAATGGCCGGGCATCAAAAGCCCGTTGGCGGGGGCTGCCTGGAAGCCAAAGCGCGCGTAATAGTCCGGGTCTCCGACCAGAAGAACCGAACGGTGACCGGCCGATTGCGCAGCGTTAAGGGCTGCATAAACCAGACCGGCACCAACGCCCGATCCGCTATAGATCTTTTCGACCGCAAGCGGACCCAGCAACAGCGCGCTACCGCCGTTACCCGCATTGACATTCCACAACCGGACAGTGCCGATCAGTTGTTTGCCGTCGTGGGCGACAAACGCAAGACCGTCCGCCGGAAGCCGATCACGGCGCAGGATTTCAGACGATTTCTGAAACCGCGCCGGACCCATGACGCGATCAAGCAGCTTTTCACGTTCGACGTGGTCAAAGCGGCCTTCGCGATCAATCGTGATCACTGATCTGTCTTTCCCGAATGGGGTCAGATGATATAGGCGGTCAGCGGCGAGAAGCCGTTAAACGCCACAGATGCATAAGTGGTGGTATAGGCGCCGGTTGCTTCGATCAGAACCTCGTCACCGATGGTCAGTGCGACCGGAAGGTCATAAGGTTTTTTCTCGTAAAGCACGTCGGCAGAGTCACAGGTCGGACCGGCCAGAACGCAAGGAGCAACATCGCCACCGTCATGAATGGTCGTGATCGGGTAACGGATTGCTTCGTCCATGGTTTCGGCAAGGCCACCGAATTTACCGATATCAAGGTAAACCCAGCGCACCGGATCATCTTCGTGTTTGCGCGAAATCAGCACAACCTCGGCTTTGATCACGCCGGCATCACCAACCATGCCACGGCCCGGTTCGATAATGGTTTCGGGCATGTGATTGCCAAAGTGGGTGTGAAGCGCATCAATGATCGCCGAGCCATATGCTTCGGTCGCCGGTACGTCACGCAGGTAACGGGTCGGGAAACCCCCACCCATATTGACCATGCGCAGAACGATGCCTTTGTCAGCCAGGGTACGGAAGATCGAAGATGCTTCTGCAAGGGCAGTGTTCCAGGCATCAAGGTTGCACTGCTGCGACCCGACATGGAACGACACGCCATAGGCATCCAGACCCATGTGATGGGCATGTTCAAGAACTTCGAGCGCCATGGAAGGCGCGCAACCGAATTTGCGCGACAGCGGCCATTCTGCGCCAACGCCATCGGTCAGGATGCGGCAGAAAACACGCGATGCCGGTGCAACACGGGCAATTTTTTCGACTTCTTCGACGCAATCAACGGCGAACAGGCGAACACCCATTTCATAAGCGCGCGCAATGTCGCGTTCTTTTTTGATGGTGTTGCCAAACGAAATGCGGTCCGGGGTGGCACCAGCGGCCATCGCCATTTCGATTTCGGGCACGGATGCGGTGTCGAAGTTGCTGCCAAGATCGGCAAGCAGGCTCAGAACTTCCGGGGCCGGGTTTGCTTTGACCGCATAGAAAATGCGGGAGTCAGGAAGCGCACGGGTAAAGGTCTCGTAGTTGCGCTGAACAACATCAAGATCAACAACAAGGCAAGGACCTTCCGGTCGGTTCTGTGCGAGAAAATCAATAATACGCTGAGTTGCCATTGGGGCGTTCTCCCATTCCACGAATATGGCAGCGTGCATGTACCTGATGCGTATGAGCGCGGTGGAGGCGCGTGACGCGGACTACCTGCGTGCTGATAAGCTCCGGGGCCAACCGGAACTGCGAAGTTAAGTCTGCCTCGCTATGGAATGGGATTTCCCGTTCCGCACGTGGGCAATGATGGTGTGCCTCTTTAGTGTCGGTGGATTTGGACGCCACCTGAGACCAAAAAAGCCCTACACCGTCGTTGCTTTAAGTAAGTCCTACGGGTTCCAGTAAGCAGGACCACCACAGGCACGTGCGACTTTGGGCAAGGCGGGATTTACGCCTGTTGCTTTCCCGGCGCAAGTGAAATTTTCATCCCTTTTGTCCTGAAACAATCGCAGGATCGTCGAAGAACATATGCCGCAACGCAAAAAATGGCTCAAAAGGCCGTGTTTTTACCAGACCGGGGCATGAGTTAACGCATTTTGGTATGGGGCATTGCAATTTGTGCATATCCTGTCACCCGATTGATCGTGTCCCGGGACCGGTTTGACGATACATATCGCTTTGAATTGCGCACGCGTCGCGCATCAATTTGAACAGGACGGCCTGATGTGGACTGGTTGATTATTGCTGTATTCGGGGGAGTCTATTTCGGCATGGCGCTGGGGCGCTGGCCGGGGCTTGCGATCAACCGTACCGGCATTGCCGTGATCGGGGCGCTGATCCTGTTGCTGGCCGGGGCGATTGATGGTGATCAGGCCCTTGCCGCGGTGGATTTCGCCACCCTGTCGGTTTTGCTGACCCTGATGGTGTTGTCATCGCAATATGCCGCCAGCGGCTTTTTTGACTGGATCGGGGATCGCATCATTCATCTTGATCTGACGCCGCGCGGGTTGCTTGCCGGTGTGATCATGGTTTGTGGTGGCCTGTCAGCCGTGATGACCAATGATGTGGTGGTCTGGGCGGTCACACCGATCCTGATTGCCGGGGTGGTGGCGCGCGGTCTTGATCCCAAACCGTTTGTGATTGCGGTTGCCTGTGCGGCCAATGCCGGATCGGCAGCGACCCTGATCGGCAATCCGCAAAACCTGATGATTGCCGAATTCGGCCAGCTTGATTTCATAGCCTTTCTGCTGGCCTGCGGGGTGCCGGCGCTGATCGGGCTTGTGGTGGTTTATCTGGTGCTGGTTTACGGGCCGGCCACGCGCGACCTGTTGCGCTTTGCCAATCCCGGGCCCCGTATCGATGCGGATCAAACAATTACCCTGGATCGTGCCATGCTGACCAAGGCGGTGGTGGCAACGATTGCGGTGATCCTGATCTTTGTCTTTGTCGAAGAACGCGCACTTTGGTGTTTGCTGATTGTTGCGATGCTGTTGCTCAGTCGCAAGCTTGGCACCGATCAGGTGTTGGGGCGTGTTGACTGGCATTTGCTGGCGCTGTTTTGCGGCCTGTTCATTGTCACCGGGGCGATGTCGGGCGATGACGTCATTGCCGCATTCTTTCGCGATCTGCTGATTGGTCTTCGCATTGATCAACCTACCGTCCTGCTTGGCGTGTCGCTGGCGGGATCCAATACCATCGGCAATGTGCCGCTGGTGATGATGTTGCTTTCCCTTGGACCGGACTGGTCGCAAAGCATGTTGCATGCCCTGGCGGTTTTCAGCACATTGTCGGGTAATTTTCTGATTGTCGGCTCGGTTGCCAATATCATTGCCGTTGAACAGGCCGCCAAGGCCGGAACGGTGATTTCCTTTGCCGATTACGCCCGCATCGGCGTGCCCGTCACCCTGATCAGTCTGGGGATGGCGCTGGGCTGGATACTATTGATTGCGTAGGACAAAACATGACCAAGATTAAAATCACCGCCGGCCCGTTTACCTTTGACGGTGTGCTTGAAACCGCCAAGGCCCCTGAAACCTGCAAGGCGTTTCTTGAACGCATGCCGTTCGAAAGCAAAGCCGTCCATGTGCGCTGGAGCGGCGAGGGCGTCTGGATGCCGCTTGGCGATTACCAGTTTGGCGTTGGCTATGAAAACCACACCAGCTTCCCGGCACCGGGCCAGATCATCCTGTATCCCGGCGGGATCAGCGAAACCGAAATCCTGCTGGCCTATGGTGGCGTTCATTTCGCCTCAAAGGTCGGCCAGCTTGCGGGCAACCATTTCATCACCGTGACCAGCAATCTTGATGACCTTGAAAAGCTCGGCAAGATGACGCTCTGGGAAGGGGCGCAACCGATCCGGTTTGAACTGGCCTGAAGATATACTGTGAACCGGCACACTCGCCTCTTGAGGTCGATTGACCTAGAAGGCTTCCAATCTTCATCATTCAGGCGGGTTTGCCGTGTTCGAGACAATCAATCTGTGGATTCAGGATCACCAGCAGCTGGTCTATAGCCTGATCTTTACCTATTGCGTGAGCAAGGCCAGCATCCTGCCGGTTTTCGTCGGTGTGTTTGTGGTGTCTGAAAGCCTGCTTTTGGGGCCATCGATGATCGCGATGATTTCCGGGTCTGTGGCCGGTGATCTTTTGCGGTTCTGGCTGGGGCGCAAATATGGCGATGCGATTGTCCGCAAAATGCCCGACGCCCTTTCGAAATGGATGGGCAAGACATTGCGCCTGTTCGAACATTATGGCGTCGCCTATATCCTTTTGTGCCGCTATCCCAACACCATCCGATCGATCAGCGTATTTCCGGTCGGCATGAGTTCGATGTCATTCATGCGGTTCCTGCCGCTTAGCATCGCATCGATCCTGATCTGGATCGGGATCTATTTTGCGCTGGGGTATGTGCTGGGCGAAGGGATGTCGGAACTGCTTGAACGCAATCTGACACTGTTAAGCCCGGTCTTGCTGATTGTGTTCCTCGGGCTTGGCTGGTTCGGGCTTAAACGCATCGACAAGCTTGAACAGCAGGCCGAAAAGGCAATCAAATAATCAAACAAAAACGGCAGCCCCATGGGACTGCCGTTTTTTCATGTTCGGGCATCAGGGTTGCTTATTCAGCGGCAATCGTCTTGCCGTCTTTTTCCAGCATCTCGCCCTGTTTGCGTTTGGCAAGGATTTCACGCGCCTTGGCATAGGTCGGGTCGTGCCAGAAGATCAGGCAACCGTTACAGCCACGCCCACAGCACCCCTTGGTGCCGACACGCGGGGTGCGGAACGAACGTTCCTTCTGGCGGTCATCAAGGGCGGTCTGAAGCGCTTCGCGTTTGGCGTCATAGCGGTCTTCATTGCCTTTGCCCATCTCGATCTTGTGGCCTTCCTGATCAAGTTTCAGGCGCTGCCATTCATCCTCAGACAGGGCCTTTTCCTTGCGCACGATGGTCATCGGAAGCACTTCACGACGCAGGAATTCCGGGTCTTCCTGTTCAAACAGGCTGAACGGAAGACGGATGCGCGGATGGGTATTGGCATGGACCGCTTCGCCGACCTTGCCGGTTTTGGCATCGATGAATTCATACATGCGGATGAAAATGGTCTGGCGCGAACGCGGCGGGACGATTTCAATCACGTCACCGGGCAGCATGCGGTTTTTGACCGACATGATAAAGGCGTCGTCTTCGACTTCCTCGATCATTCCGGCAAATTCCCAGTCGGACACGTTGGTGTTGCTGTCATAGCCGTGCGCATAGTTGGTCAGGCGGCCATCATGGAACGCAAGCGTGTAACCCCGGTTGGGAATGGTTGCCAGTTCCTTCATATATTCTTCGGCTGACCAGTTTTCCGGGTCTTCATACCAGTCATCAATTGCCATGCGGTACGCACGGGCAACCAGACCGGCGTAATAGGGGCTTTTGCCGCGGCCTTCGACCTTGAGGCTGTCGACACCGATTTTCAAATAGTCCTCAAGCTTCGGCATGATGCAAAGATCACGCGAATTGAGGATATAGGAGCCGCGTTCGTCTTCCTGAATTTCCATCAGTTCGCCCGGACGCATGTCTTCTTCAAGGAAGAAATCAAACATCTCAAGGTTTTCTTCGGTCAGTTTGAGTTCCTTGACCGTGCCGTCCTTAAGCTTCATGTGGACTTTGTATTTCCAGCGACACGAGTTTGCACACGCCCCCTGGTTGGCACCACGTTCGGCCATGAAGTTCGACAGAAGGCAACGACCCGAATAGGTCATGCACATCGACCCGTGCACAAATGCCTCGATCTTGATATCGGGGCATTTTTCACGGATTTCGGTCAGTTCGGCATAGGAAACCTCGCGACCCAGCACGACAAGCTTGGCGCCGATGCTTTGCCAGAATTTGACTGACTGCCAGGAACAGACATTGGCCTGGGTCGATACATGCAAATCAAGTTCCGGTGCATGTTCGCGCACAAACATGAACACACCCGGATCGGCCACGATCAGGCCATCGGGCATGCATTTGCGCACGGTGTCGACATATTCCGGAAGTTTGTCGATATCCTTGTTATGCGAAAACAGGTTCAGCGTCAGATAAACGCGAACACCGTGACTATGGGCAAATTCAATGCCCTCGACCACGTCTTCAAGCGACATCTGGCTTTTGACCCGCAATGACAGATCGGGTGTGCCCATATAGACGGCGTCCGCGCCATACAGCACGGCAACTTTCAGCTTTTCGAGCGAGCCTGCGGGCATCAGCAATTCGGAACGGCGCGATTGATCACTCATCACTTGCGGGTCTTTTCTATTTGGTCGTCTGCGGGAAATCTCTCTGGCGCGGCTTCTATCACAGCCTGCTGCCTGTGCCGATTAAAATCGCATATTTGCCCCTGCTTGCATAGAGACCCGTGATGATCAGCAGCCATGTCATTGCCGCAGGGCGGGGATGATGGCAACTGACTTGAAGTCATCAAGGTGATATAGTATATATTGCTTATTATATATCAACCATGCGACTTTGACAGAGTTGGCGGATGCCAAAATTCACCGATCCCAAACAGAATATCGGCTTTTTGATGAAGGACGTGACCCGTCTGATGCGGCGCAATTTTATGCGCCACGCGGACGAGTTCGGCCTGACCCAGGCCCAGATGCAGGCACTTGTCTATGTTGCGCGTGGCGAAGGCATGCGTCAGGTTGCCTTGGCGGAAATGCTTGAAATCCAGCCGATTACAGCCGCACGCCTGATTGACAAACTTGTCGAGGAAGGGTTGGTCGAACGCCGGCCCGATCCCGATGACCGGCGCGCCTTTCAGCTTTATGTGACCGATGTGGCCAAACCGCTGCTTGATCGCATTTATGTGGTTGCGGCTGCGGCGCGCGAAGATGCCATGACCGGGATCACCCCGGATATGCAGCAGATGCTGATTTCTGTTCTGGGCCGGATGCATGACAACCTGACCGCTGTCGAACAGGGCAGCAAGCATACCGACACCGACGCGCCAACCGACCCAAAGCCAGCCAGCTCAAAGCCAGACAGCTCAAAGACCGCATAAATCAAGGCCCCGAAAATCATGTCAGATCAAAATCAGAATGCTGCCCCGTCGGCGGCGAACGAAAATCCTGTGTCAAAGCCAAGAAAACGCTGGTTGCGTCCGGTGCTTTTGCTGGCCGGGCCGCTTGCCGTGGTGGTGGGCGGGGCTTACTGGTATTATACCGGCGGGCGGTTTGTCAGCACCGAGAATGCCTATGTCCATGCCGACATGGTGGCCATCGCACCGGAAATTGACGGACCGGTAAGTGAAATTCTGGTCGATGAAAACCAGCAGGTCCACAAGGGCGACGTGCTGTTTCGCATTGATCCGCGCCCCTATCAGATCGCGGTTGAACGCGCCCATGCCAATCTGAATGCGATCAAACAGGAAGTCGACGCCCTGCGTCACAGCTATGACGAGCTGGCAGGCAGTCTTGAACTGGCCAAGATCAATCTGGATTACGCCCAGAAGAAATTTGATCGGCAGCAGGCGCTGCGCAAAAGCAATGTGGCATCACAAGCAGCCCTTGACGAAGCCCAGAACAACCTTCTGGCCGCCAAGCAGCGCATTGTCCTTAATCAGCGGGCGATGAAAACCACCCTGTCAAAGCTGGGCGGGGATGCCGATACCCCGATTGAAAATCTGCCGCAATATCAGCAGGCAAAATTTGATCTGGCCCGGGCCGAGCTTGATCTGAAACACACCGAAATCATTGCGCCGTTTAATGGTGTGCTGAGCAACAAGCCCGAAGAAGGCGCCTATGTCAAAGCCGGTTCGGCGATGGCAAGTCTGGTTTCAAGCGAGGTTCAATGGATTGATGCCAATTTCAAGGAAGTCGAACTGACCCATCTTGAACCCGGACAGGAAGCCGACATCAAGGTGGATGCCTATCCCGATCATGTCTGGCACGGGGTTGTGCATTCGGTGGCACCGGCGACCGGCGCGGAATTTTCCGTGATCCCGGCGCAGAATGCGACCGGCAACTGGGTCAAGGTGGTGCAGCGCGTTCCGGTGCGCATCGCAATCAATCGTGATGATGATTTGCCGCCGCTGCGCGCCGGCATGAGCACCGAAGTCGAAATTGACACCCACCACCAGCGTGAAGTCCCGGCATTTGCCGCCACCATGATGTCATGGATTGGCATCAACCAGGCAGAAGCAGGAACTGAAACCGGAATCGGAACCGGTCATGCGATGCCCGGGGCCGCACAATGAGTGCTGCCGCCACGGCGGCCAGCGAGACAACGCCGCTTGAACGCGGTCTGACCACCGTTTCGATCATGCTTGCAACCATCATGCAGGCACTCGACACCACCATTGCCAACGTTGCTTTGCCCCATATGCAGGGCAGCATGGCCGCGACCCAGGATCAGATTTCCTGGGTGCTGACATCCTATATTGTGGCGGCTGCGATCATGACGCCGCCGACCGGTTTTCTGGCCGCGCGCTTTGGCCGAAAGAAGCTGTTTCTGGTCTCTGTTACCGGCTTTACCATTGCCTCCATGCTGTGCGGGGCGGCGGTGTCGCTTGAAGAAATGGTGGCGTTCCGTCTGTTGCAGGGCGCGTTTGGGGCGGGGCTTGTGCCGCTGTCACAGGCGGTATTGCTGGATACCTACCCCAAGGAAAAGCATGGCTCGGCCATGGCGATGTGGGGGATGGGGGTGATGTTGGGGCCGATTTTGGGTCCGACACTGGGCGGTTATCTGACCGAATTTTATAACTGGCGCTGGGTGTTTTACATCAATCTTCCCATCGGTTTGATGGCGCTGTTTGGCATCATGGCCTTTGTGCCCGAAACGGATAAAAGACCCGGTTTGTCCTTTGACTGGTTCGGCTTTGCATTGCTGAGCCTGTCGATCGGTGCGCTTCAGATGATGCTGGATCGCGGTGAAAGCCAGAACTGGTTTTCATCGTGGGAAATCATCATTGAAACAGCACTTGCTGCGGTGTGCCTTTATATGTTCATCGTCCATATGTTCACCGCAAGAAACCCGTTTCTGGAACCGGGGCTGTTTGCTGACCGGAACTTTGTCGTCGGGCTGTTTTTCATCTTTGTGGTTGGCGTGGTGTTGCTGGCGACTTTGGCATTGTTGCCGCCATTTTTGCAAAACCTCATGGGATATCCGGTGGTAACCGCGGGCATGTTGCTGGCCCCGCGCGGGGTGGGCACCATGATTGCCATGATGATGGTCGGGCGACTGGTCGGGCGGATTGATACCCGGCTTCTGATCCTGTTTGGTCTGTTTATGACGGCCTTGTCACTTTACGAAATGATCGGATTTACCACCGATGTCAGCGAGTTCGTGATTATCCGGACCGGTATCATTCAGGGGATCGGGCTTGGTTTCATTTTCGTGCCGCTCAGTACGATTACCTTTGCGACCCTGAACCCGCATTACCGGACCGAAGGCACGGCGATGTTCAGCCTGATGCGCAATATCGGATCAAGCATCGGCATTTCGGTCATGACCACCATGCTGACCCAGAATACCCAGGTGGTGCATGCAAGTCTGGCCGAAAAGCTGACACCGTTCCGCATGGCCCTGCAAAGCCCGTGGTTGCCCGATCTTTGGGACTGGCACACACAGACCGGGGCGGTGATGCTTAATAAGGTTGTCACCGCACAGGCCAGCACGATTGCCTATCTCAATGATTTTCAGGCGATGATGTGGATCGTGATCGGGGTGGTGCCGTTGCTGTTGCTGATGCAGGGGCCAAAACGGGCCAAGCCATCCGATGACGAACATATGGAAGTCATGGAATAGCGTTCCCGATATTCCAAAACAAAACGCCCGCAAGCACTGGTTTGCGGGCGTTTTGTTTTGTTCGGACTGGCTCAGGCTGTCGCGGCTTCCGGCTCCGGATCAATCGGGCGCGGGCGGCCCTCGTCATCGAGTGCGACAAAGGTAAAGACGCCTTCGGTGACTTTTTCCGATGTTTCTTCAAACCGGGTCTGGCGCCAGGCTTCGACATTGATGCGAAGCGATGTGCGGCCTTCATGGATGATTTCGGTAAAGAATGAAACTTCATCCCCGACATGGACCGGGCGCAGGAACGACATGGTATCGACAAAGACCGTGGCGGTTCTGCCCTTGGCGCGGCGTGCCGCCGCGGTCCCGGCCGCCAGATCCATCTGCGACATCAGCCAGCCGCCAAAGATATCGCCGCTCGGATTGGTGTCCGATGGCATGGCAACGGCCCGAACCGATGGTTGACGATCAGGAAGGGTGTCCGTGGCAGTTTCGTTTGATGTCATCACGCGCGATCCGAAATGGGCTTATGACATAACGTTACTTTAGTTCATCGGGTTAAAGCCAGCGTAAAATATCGCCAAATCAATGTGATGGCGGATGTTTCAGAGCAGTAAGAAATCCAAGCGCCAGCTGGTTGCAGGTGGCGGTTTTCGTGGAGAAATCAGCCGTTTTGACACAGGAATAACAATTCGGATTTTTAATCTTGACCAAATGATCAGGATTGGACATGCTGTAACCGTCAGAGAGAGGCATCTGTACGTGTAATCAACCGGGGATAACCCCGAAATCATAACCGCACGACAGATTAGATACTGGGAAACAGTTCAGCATTTGCTGAACGGATACGCCAAGAATGTTCAGAACAGAAAGACCCAGAGTTGGTCGGGCCCGCCCCGTCCGCGCACGCCATAATTCCATCTTCAATCCCGATACGGGATTACCGTGCCGATAACGGTCAGACTGTTTTTGCATTCTTGTTTTGTCTCTCGACGACATCAGGAGAGGACGCCTTTTTGGCAGGGAGACAAAACCAATGACCACCTTGCAGGCCAAGCAAGTTTCCAAATCCGGTGCCCATCATGGCGGCATCGGCCACAATGACGCAGATGACGGTTTTTCCGATCTGCATCCGCCATATTCCACCCTTCAGGCAATGGCAGAAAGCAACCGCTGTCTTTATTGCTATGACGCCCCTTGTGTCACCGCATGCCCGACATCGATTGATATCCCGACCTTTATCCGCAAAATCAGCACCGGCAACCCGGATGGTGCGGCAAAGACCATTTTGTCAGCCAATATCATGGGCGGCACCTGTGCCCGTGCCTGTCCGACCGAAGTGCTGTGCGAAGAGGCCTGCGTACGTAACGTCGCCGAAGACACGGCTGTTGAAATCGGAAGTTTGCAACGTTTTGCCGTTGATCATTTGATGGCGCGCGATCTACCCCATCCGTTCAAGCGTGCGCCGGAAACCGGCAAATCGATTGCCGTGATCGGGGCCGGTCCGGCGGGGCTTTCATGTGCGCATCGCGCGGCGATGCTGGGCCACAATGTCACGGTGTTTGAGGCCAAGGCAAAACCGGGCGGTCTGAACGAATATGGTTTGGCCGCCTATAAAATGACCAACGATTTCGCCCAGCGCGAAGTTGAATTCCTGCTTGGTATCGGTGGTATTCGCATCGAATACAACAAGGCGCTTGGCCGCGATATCAGCATCGAGGCGCTTAAAGATTCCTATGACGCCGTATTTGTCGGGGTCGGTCTTGGATCGACCAACAATCTCGGCCTTAAGGGCGAAGAATTCCCGGGCATTGATGACGCGATCAGCTTTATCGAAAAGCTCCGTCAGACCGAACCCAAAACCGACATGCCGGTTGGTGACAAGGTGATTGTCATTGGCGGTGGTAACACCGCAATCGATGCCGCGGTTCAGGCCAAGCGCCTTGGGGCAGATGAAGTAACCCTGGTGTATCGCCGTGGTGCCGAACATATGTCGGCGACCGAATTCGAACAGGATCTGGCGAAAACCAATGGTGTGGTTGTCCGCTATTGGGCAAAGCCGGTCGCGATCAAGGCCAATGGCAAGCTGATTGGCATGGAGTTCGAAAAAACCGAACTTGATGCCAGTGGCAAGCTGGTTGGCACTGGCGAGACCTTTGAAGTGCGCGCCGATCAGATTTTGAAAGCCATCGGACAAAAAATCAAAACCGATGACCTTGCCGGAATGGAGATCGCCGGCGGCAAAATCGTGGTCGATGAAAACTATCAGACAACAGCCCCGGGCGTGTTCGCCGGTGGGGACTGCATCAAAAGCGGCGAAGACCTGACGGTTCAGTCGGTCGAGGACGGCAAACAGGCCGCCATTGCCATTGATGCATTCCTGAAATCCGCCAGCGCATAACCGCCAGTCAAAGGGAGAGAGAAAAATGGCTGATCTAAGTTGCAAAATCGCCGGGATTGATTCGCTAAACCCGTTCTGGCTGGCATCTGCACCGCCGACCGATAAAAAATACAACGTCGTTCGCGCCTTTGAAGCAGGCTGGGGCGGGGTTGTCTGGAAGACGCTGGGCATTGATCCGCCCGTGGTCAACGTATCGTCGCGCTATGGTGCCCATCATGACCAGAACCGTCGTTTGCTTGGCATCAACAATATCGAACTGATTTCCGATCGTCCGTTGTCGGTGAACCTTCAGGAAATCCGTGAATGCCGTGCGGAATATCCCGATCACGTCATTATCGGATCGATGATGGCCCCGATCGAAGAACGGGCCTGGAAGGACCTTGCCCAGCAGATCGCTGAAAGCGGCGTGCATGGCATCGAACTTAACCTTGGTTGCCCGCATGGCATGTGCGAACGCGGTATGGGTTCGGCGATCGGGCAGGTGCCGGAAATGGTCGAACAGGTCACACGCTGGGTCAAGGATGCGGTCGATATCCCGGTCTTTACCAAGCTGACACCGAACATCACCAATATCCTGTGGTCGGCCGAGGCCGCCTATAAAGGCGGGGCGGATGCGGTATCGCTGATTAACACCGTTAACTCGATCATTTCGGTCGATATCGATCAGATGGTCCCCGAACCGATGGTCGATGGCAAGGGAACCCATGGCGGGTATTGCGGATCGGCGGTCAAGCCGATTGCACTGAACATGGTGGCTGAAATTGCCCGCACGCCGGAAACGAAGAACCTTCACATTTCCGGCATTGGCGGCATCACCACCTGGAAAGATGCGGTCGAATTCATGGCGCTGGGCTCCAACGCGGTTCAGGTTTGTACCGCTGCGATGATCTATGGTTTCCGTGTGGTTGATGATCTGATCGACGGCATGAGCCAGTGGATGGATGACAAGGGTTACACCAGTGTCGAACAGTTCACCCGTGCCGCCGTGCCGCAGGTGGCGAACTGGAACGAGTTGAACATGAACTTTGACACCAAAGCCGTGATCAACCCCGATAACTGCATCGAATGCGGTCGTTGCCACATCGCATGTGAGGATACCTCACATCAGGCGATTACCATGACCAACAAGCCCGAAGGCGGCCGCCTGTTTGAAGTTGTCGACGAGGAATGTGTTGGCTGCAACCTTTGCTATCACATTTGTCCGGTGCCCGATTGCATCACCATGGAACCGGTCAAAACCGACAAGCCGCCCATGACCTGGCCGGAACATCCGTTGAACCCGATGCGCCTTGCTGCGGAATAAGCCACCAACCAAAAGGACTGAATAATGACTCTTCAACCCAGTGTCCGAAATCTGTCAATTGATGGTGACCGCCTTTGGGACAGCCTGATGGAAATGGCCAAGATCGGCAAAACCGCGAAGGATGGCGTATGCCGTCTGGCGCTGACCGATCTTGACCGCGAAAGCCGCGATCTGTTCATCGAATGGTGCAAGGCCGAGGGATGCTCGATCCGGATCGACAAGATGGGCAATATCTTTGCCCGTCGCGAAGGCCGCAATCCCGATCTTCCGCCTGTGGTGATGGGAAGCCATCTTGATAGCCAGCCGACCGGCGGCAAATATGATGGTGTTTATGGCGTGCTTTCGGGACTTGAAGTGATCCGGGCGCTCAATGAAGCCAAATACGAAACCGAAGCCCCGCTTGAAGTCGTGTGCTGGACAAATGAGGAAGGCTCACGTTTTGCCCCAGCGATGGTTTCCTCGGGCGTTTTTGCCAAGGTGTTTGACCTTGAATACGGTCATTCACGGGCTGACGTCGATGGCAAAACCATGGGCGAGGAACTGAAACGGATCGGCTATATGGGCGAGGACGAGCCGACCATTGATGCCCATCCGATGGGGGCCTATTTCGAAGCCCATATCGAACAGGGCCCGATCCTTGAAGATGAAGGCAAGGATATCGGTATTGTCACCGATGCCCAGGGGCAGCGCTGGTACGAAATCAAATTCACCGGTGTCGAAGCCCATGCCGGTCCGACCCCGATGAAAACCCGCAAGGATGCGTTGCTGGGGGCGGCCCGTGTGATCGATCTGGTCAACAAGATCGGTCTGGATCGATCGCCGTTGGCCTGTGCCACGGTGGGCATGATGCAGATCCATCCGAATTCCCGCAACGTCATCCCGGGCGAGGTCTTCTTTACCGTCGACTTCCGCCACCCCGATGATGCGGTTCTGGCCGATATGGACAAGGCCCTTCGCGAAGGAGTGGAAAAGATCGCCGCTGACATCGGCCTGAAAACCGAGCTGGAGCAGATTTTCTATTATGCCCCGGTGCCGTTTGATCCGTCCTGTGTCGATGCGGTGCGCAAGGGCGCGGAACTTGGCGGGTTCTCGGCCCGTGAAATCGTATCGGGGGCGGGGCATGATGCGTGCTATCTCGCACAGGTCTGCCCGACCGCGATGATCTTTATCCCGTGTGTGGACGGGATTTCGCATAACGAAATAGAAGAAGTCCACAAACACTGGTCGGATGCCGGTGGTCAGGTTTTGCTGCATGCGGTTCTGGCCAAGGCCGATGAAACCGTGATGCAGAAATCGGACTAGGCATCGATCCGTTACAAACGATCACACACAATCAAAACGGGCACTGACCATGCAGTGTTCCGGGGCGGGGCAGGGTATCTTGCCCCGCTTTTTTGTTTTGTGGCGCTTTCGGGAAGTTTGGTTGTTGCGGTTCGCGAGTATTGCCGTGATTGCGGCGGGCGTTTGCTGATGTGCGTCAGGTCCCGCTTTCCTTGTCACTGGCAAGTTTGTGCAGATGTGCCGATGTCATGCTGGCAAGGGTGCCGTTTTCTTCAAGTTCGGTAATCAGCAGATTGATGGCGGCAATATCGTCAAGACACGGGGTTGTGCGCGAAAACATCAGTCCTACGTCATTGCGCACCAGCGGCGGTTCGACGGCAAAAACTTCGTTTTCAAGTTTGTCGCGATAGATATTGGTCAACCCGTCATAGCGCCCCAGCAACACATAGGTCACCCGTTCGGTCAAAAGAACATCGAAAATCTTGTTGCCGGTCGGCGAATAGATCATGTCGAGATGATCGCGCGCATAGGTATCGACGAAGTCGCCATAACTGCCCCCCTGCGGGCGGGCACCACGCCGATTTACCAGATCCTCGATCCCGGAAAAGGCAAATTGCCGGTCCTTGTGCTGAAAGACCATGACTTCGTCATAGGCAAACGGGATGCTGTATCGGAAAAGGTCATTGCGTTCTTCGGTGAAATAGGCCCCGGCAATGACATCAAGTTCGCCTTTTTCAAGCATCTGCAAGGACCGGGTCCAGGGGATATCAAGATGCAATTCAAGACGAAAGCCATGCTTGCGGGCATATTCCTGAAGGATGTCGATCCCAAGCCCGACCTGTCGCCCGTCCTTGTCGATATAGGTAACGGGTTCCCAGCCATCCGCCCCGCCGACCGATATGCTTTTGCATTCATCGCTGGCAGACACGCCTTGTGCATTGGCGCGATCATCGACCGACGCAAGCAGTAATCCAGATGTCAGCAATGCAGCAAACACGTTAGAGACGATGCGCACGCTGTGCGTGATGCGTATCATTTCCGGCCTCAGGCGATAACAGTGACCCAGTTTCTTAAGGTTTGATTTTATATTAGGGAATGCAACTATCCGAAGGAAGGAGAATATCAGTTAAGTCCGACACCCTTTAGAATAATTCTAACAACATTTTCCTTGGCCTCGGCGAATTGTTGTTCGCTAAGCGGCTGGTTGCCGTTGAATATCTCGATCTGGCGACCAAAGTCCGCATAATGCTGCGTGGTGGCAAAGATCATATACATCAGCGAATAGGGTTCGATGTCATCCATCTTGCCTTCGGCAATCCAGCCGCGGATCACGCCGACACGGGTATCCAGCCAGTCCTTGACCGTGGTGGAAATATAGTCCGACGAAAATTTGGCACCACGAATGATTTCATGGGCCCAAAGCCGCGACCCATAAGGCCGGGCACGCGACAGATCCATCTTGGCTTCGATATAGCCGCGCAGGATGACTGCCGGGTCGGCACTGTTGTCAAAGGTCATTGCCGCTTCAAGCCAGTGGTCACAGACATCTTCCATGATCCGGCGATAAAGGGCTTCCTTGGTGCTGAAATAATAATGCACGTTGGCTTTTGGAACTTTGGCGATTTCGGCGATGCGGGCGGTGGTCGCCCCCTTGAAGCCGTAATCGGCAAAAACCCGTTCGGCAGCGGCCAGAATTTGTTCTTCGTTTTCCTGCCGGATTGCGGCCTTGTGTGCCCCGTTTGCTGCGGGTTTCGCACCAAACTGATTGTCCTGTTTAGAGCCGCTTTTAACTGAGGTCATTCATGCTCTCTGATTTGTGTCATTTATCTTGACCGTTTGGTCAGGTTAAAATAACCTCTACCATAAATATGCAAAAGAAACTTTTTTATGCGCGTCGTTCTTGATTGCGGTCAAGAGTCGGTTTTGTCCGAAATATCGAACAGCACCGGTGAAAGATAAACAGAAAATAGACGCCGTAAATAAAAATCAGGGTCGCTGAAATGGTGTTTGACGGTCGAATATTCGAAACAATTCCCCGGTGGTGTTAAAGCTCTAGTGCATGGGCGTGTCTCATGCTAACGATTTTTGCGTGCCTGTGAAACGGGCCGTTCCGGGTGTTGAATGTGCGACATATTGGTCACTTGATCGGACCTGCCAGACGATGCCGGAATGAAAGATGTCAGATGCCGGAAATAGGGGTGCCCGCCACCCGACCGGCGTCAGGGAAGCAATAAAAAAGGTACGGGAGACCTTTTATGACAGCCACCACGAAAATCAGCCGTCCAAACGATCTTTCGGCGTTCTGGATGCCGTTTACGGCCAATCGCCAGTTCAAGCAGACCCCGCGCATGCTGGTTTCTGCCGATGGCATGTATTACAAAACCGATGATAATCGCGACATTCTTGACGGGACAGCGGGGCTTTGGTGCTGCAATGCCGGTCACAAGCGTCCGAAAATCGTCGAAGCCGTCAAGGCACAGATGGACGAACTGGATTATGCCCCGGCATTCCAGATGGGCCATCCCAAGGCGTTCGAGCTTGCAAGCCGTCTGGCGCAGCTCATGCCCGGCGACCTGAACCATGTTTTCTATACCAATTCGGGTTCTGAATCGGTTGAAACCGCGCTTAAGATCGCGCTGGCCTATCACCGTGCACGCGGCGATGGCCAGCGCACCCGCCTGATCGGTCGTGAACGCGGCTATCACGGTGTTAACTTTGGCGGCATTTCGGTCGGTGGCATTTCGGGCAACCGCAAAACATTTGGCCAGATGCTGGGTGGTGTTGACCATATCCGCCATACCTATTTGCCGGAAGAAAACGGTGTTACCCGTGGCATGCCCGAACATGGTGCGTTCCTGGCCGATGATCTTGAACGCATTTGCGCATTGCATGATCCGTCAACCATTGCAGCCGTGATTGTTGAACCGGTTGCCGGTTCGACCGGCGTTCTGATCCCGCCAAAGGGCTATCTTGAACGTCTGCGCGAAATTTGCACCAAGCACGGCATTCTTCTGATCTTTGATGAAGTCATCACCGGTTTCGGTCGTCTTGGCGCCCCGTTTGCGGTCGATTATTTCGGCGTTCAGCCCGATCTGGTCACGACGGCCAAGGGCCTTACCAACGGGACGATCCCGATGGGGGCAGTGTTCGCGACCGATGCAATCCATGATACCTTCATGACCGGTCCTGAAAACATGATCGAGCTGTTCCATGGCTATACCTATTCGGGCAACCCGGTTGCCTGTGCGGCCGGCCTTGCGACCCTTGAGACCTATGAAGAAGAAGGTCTTTATGAAAAGGGCAAGGAACTTGGCCAGTATTGGGAAGATGCGGTTCACAGCCTGATTGATCTGCCGCGTGTTAAGGATATCCGTAACCTTGGCCTGATCGGTGCGATCGAGCTCGAAGGGATCGAAGGTTTCCCGACCAAACGTGCGTTCAGTGCCTTCCTCAAGGCATTTGAAAAAGGCATCCTGATCCGCACAACCGGCGACATCATTGCGCTTTCTCCGCCGCTGATCATTGAAAAATCACATATCGATCAGCTGTTCGGAACGTTGCGCGAAGTGCTTAAAGAGATCGACTAACATCGATGACTGATACCCCTTCGCCCCTGCGGGCGAAGGGCGGCTTGCCGGACTGATAAAAACCAAATGGTCCGGCAACGCCACGGAGGAAACATCTGTTTCGCGATTTTTTCGATCGCGTCCCTTCTGGGAATAGGCCCGCATAAAGCAAAACAGGGTCTTTGGGGGCGCGTTCGGACATAAGTCCGTCAGACCACAAAAGTGGCAAGGACATAAAATATCAGATCAAGGAGGTATCTCGGATGTCGATGCTGAGAGGCGGCCTGATTCAAATGAGCCTTAAGGGTTCAACCGATCAGACGCCTGAAGAAATCCGCAAGGCCATGATCGAGGCACATCTGCCCCTTATTGAAGAGGCGGGCAAAAAAGGTGTGCAGGTCCTGTGTTTTCAGGAAGTTTTCACACAGCCCTATTTCTGTCCAAGCCAAGACAAGAAATGGTACGCCGCGGCGGAAAAAATCCCCGATGGCCCGACCACCCAGCTGATGTGCGAACTGGCAGCCAAATATAAAATGGTGATCGTTGTTCCGATCTATGAGGAAGACATTACCGGGGTGTATTACAACACCGCTGCCGTGATTGACGCCGACGGTACCTATCTTGGGAAATACCGCAAAACCCATATCCCCCATGTCGCCGGTTTCTGGGAGAAATTCTTCTTCAAGCCGGGGGCTTCGGACTGGCCGGTCTTTGAGACCCAGTATTGCAAGCTTGGTGTCTATATCTGTTATGACCGCCACTTCCCGGAAGGCTGGCGGGCGCTGGCACTCAATGGGGCGGAATATATCGTCAACCCGTCTGCCACGGTTGCCGGGGTTTCGGAATATATCTGGAAACTCGAACAGCCCGCATCGGCGGTGGCCAATGGCTGCTTTATCGGGGCGATCAACCGGGTCGGGCGTGAACAGCCATGGGATATTGGCGAATTTTACGGCCAAAGCTATTTCGTCAATCCGCGCGGCGAAATCGAGGCCCAGGCATCCCGCGACAAGGATGAATTGCTGGTCCATGACATGGACATGTCGATGGTGCGCGAAATTCGCAATAATTGGCAATTCTTCCGGGACCGTCGGCCGTCGACCTATACGCGCCTGACGGACGGAAACTGATTTCATGATACCGGCGAGCGGGCAAAGGCCTGCTCGCCGTTTTGCTTTGACCGACCGGCGGGCAATGCCCCGCAATCCCGGCAATGACCGGGCAGACGCAACACATCCGTCTGATCAGATGTCGGCAAGGTTCAGGGCAACGTCCCTGAGGGAGGCTTCCGTAAAGTTATTCCAGAAGAGACATTTCTGGTTCCGAGAGAGACATACGATCAGGGGAAACCCCATGACGCTAAAACAAGTCGTCAATAATGTTGCCGAGATGCCCGCATCAAAGGACGCCGTTGTTGATATCAAAAATCTGTCGCTGACATTCCAGACGGCCGATGGTCCGGTTTATGCGCTTTCCGATGTTGATCTGACGATCAATGAAGGCGATTTCGTTTCCTTCATCGGCCCGTCGGGCTGTGGCAAGACCACGCTGTTGCGCGTGATTGCCGATCTGGAAAAGCCGACCGGCGGCGATATTTCCATCAATGGTGTTTCGCCCGAACAGGCGCGTGAAAACCGGGCTTATGGCTATGTGTTCCAGGCCCCGGCACTTTTGCCGTGGCGCTCGATTGAACGCAATGTGACCTTGCCGCTGGAAATCATGGAGATTTCCAAGGAAGAGCGCATCAAACGTGCGCATGACGCGCTTAAACTTGTTGAACTGAACGGCTTTGAAAAGAAATTCCCCTGGCAGCTTTCCGGCGGGATGCAGCAACGTGCATCGATTGCGCGTGCGCTGTCATTTGATGCCGATCTGCTGTTGATGGATGAACCGTTTGGCGCGCTTGACGAAATCGTGCGTGACCATTTGAACGAACAGCTTCTGAAATTGTGGGCGCGCACCAACAAGACGGTGGCCTTTGTGACCCACTCGATCCCCGAGGCGGTCTATCTGTCGACCAAGATTGTCGTCATGTCGCCGCGTCCGGGCCGCATCATTGATGTGATCGAAACCGATTTCCCGCGTGAACGTAATCTCGATATCCGCGAAACGCCGGAGTTCCTCGAAATTGCGCATCGGGTTCGCGAAGGTTTGCGCGCGGGGCACAGCAATGACGAGTAACACCGCCACCATGACCGGGTCCCTTGCCGGACCGTCGATCTGGTCGCGCATGATGGCGGGACAGACCGGTCCGGTCTGTGTTGTTCTGATTGCGCTGTTTGTTCTTTGGTATGTCGGGGCGGTCTTCATGAATGCGCCGACCCAGATCGACAAATATAACCGTGCCGATCAGACCTGGACCACCAGCCAGCTGATCGAAGATACCCTGGCACAGGAACGCCCGATCCTGCCGGCCCCCCATCAGGTGGCCCAGGAAATGTATAAAACCATCTTTGCCACCAAGATCACGTCAAAGCGCTCGCTGGTCTATCACAGCTGGGTAACGCTTTCCTCGACCCTGCTTGGTTTTGGCATTGGCACCATTCTTGGCATCGTTCTGGCGGTGGGCATTGTCCATGTCATGACGCTTGAAAAAAGCCTGATGCCATGGGTGATTTCATCGCAAACCATCCCGATCCTTGCCATTGCCCCGATGATCATCGTGGTTCTGGGGGCCATCGGGATCAAGGGCGTGGTGCCCAAGGCGGTGATTTCGACCTATTTGTGCTTTTTCCCGGTGACCATCAGCATGGTCAAGGGGCTGCGGTCACCACAAGTCATCCAGCTTGATCTGATGCGGACCTATAATGCCTCGAAATGGCAGACCTTCTGGCAGCTTCGTCTGCCATCGGCGATGCCATACCTGTTTGCCAGCCTGAAAGTGGCGATTGCCATCAGTCTGGTCGGGGCAATTGTCGGTGAATTGCCGACCGGCGCACAGGCGGGGCTTGGGGCGCGTTTGCTTGCCGGCTCCTATTACGGACAAACCATTCAGATCTGGTCTGCCCTTCTGACCGCGGCCTTTGTCGCGGCGATGATGGTGGTGATTGTCGGGTGGTTTGAACGCCGGGTTCTGGCCCGCATGGGGGTAAAGTCATGACCCCGATGAAACTTGACAAATTCTGTCTGGTCGGCGCGATTGCGGCCCTTCTGGCGCTGATCTTTCCGCTGGCCGGGATTGATCCCGATACCGGAAAACAGGTTGCCTTTGTCGGCGATATTCCCGGTCTTGCCATTGCCATGGCGCTGTGTGTGATTGCCGGTGCGGCTTTCACATGGCTTGGAGTACGCACCGTCATCAGCGGGGCGGTCATACTGGCGGTGGCGGTATTTGGGTGCAGCCAGGCGATCGCGACCCTGTATGATTACGGGGTGGCCGGATATGCCGGAACCGGGTTCTGGTTGTTCATCATTTCGCTGTGGGCTTTTGTCTGGCGCGGGATTGATGTGATTGCCAATTACCGTTCGCTTGAAATGGCAAAACAGCAGGCAGCCAATGTGATTGTGCCGGTGGCCTTCGGGGTCTGGTTGCTGTTTGTCTGGGAAGTCGTGGTATCGGGCTTTGGCGTGCCACAGGTTCTGTTGCCCCCGCCCAGCATGATCGGGGTCCGGTTTGTGACCTCGACCGATATCATGGCGGCGGACTTCTATCAGACCTTTGTCAAGGCGGTGCTAAGCGGCTATGTGCTTGGTTGCGGGTCGGCCTTTGTCATGGCGATTGCCGTTGACCGTGTGCCGTTCCTCAAACGCGGTCTTTTGCCGCTGGGCAATATGGTTTCGGCCCTTCCGATCATCGGGGTCGCCCCGATCATGGTGATGTGGTTCGGCTTTGACTGGCAATCAAAGGCAGCGGTCATTGTGATCATGACCTTCTTCCCGATGCTGGTGAATACGGTGACCGGGCTGAATGCAGCGGGGAAACTTGAACGCGACCTGATGGCGACCTATGCGTCGGGCTATTGGTCGACCCTGTTCCGGTTACGCTTGCCCGCGGCCATGCCGTTTGTGTTCAACGCACTTAAAATCAATTCCACGCTTGCGCTGATTGGCGCAATCGTCGCCGAATTTTTCGGCACCCCGATTGTGGGGATGGGCTTCCGCATTTCGACCGAGGTCGGGCGGATGAACATCGACATGGTCTGGGCAGAGATCGCTTTGGCGGCCCTTGCGGGGACCGCCTTCTATGGGGCCGTGGCTTATATCGAGAGAAAAGCGACGTCATGGCATCCATCATTCCGGGTACGTCGCCATTAAAGGCACAATCAAAGACGACCCGCCGGGAGGACTTGACTACAACCTGAGGAGACATCGACGAATGAAGAAATTGTTTGCGACTGCATTAGGGTTGAGTTTCGGTCTGACATCGTTTTCGGCGATGGCAGCAGATGAAGTAACCTTGCAGCTTAAATGGGTCACACAGGCCCAGTTTGCCGGGTATTACGTGGCCCTTGATAAAGGTTTCTACGAAGAAGCCGATCTTGACGTGACCATCAATCCGGGCGGCCCGGACATCGCCCCGCCACAGGTGATTGCCGGTGGTGGTGCCGATGTGATCATTGACTGGATGCCATCCGCACTTGCATCGCGTGAAAAGGGTGTGCCGCTGGTCAATATTGCACAGCCGTTTGCCAAATCTGGCATGATGCTGACCTGTCTTAAGGAAACCGGTGTTGAAAGCCCCGATGATTTCCCGGGGCGTACCCTTGGTGTCTGGTTCTTTGGCAACGAATATCCGTTCCTGAGCTGGATGTCGAAACTTGGCATTCCGACCGATGGCGGGGATAAGGGCGTTACCGTCCTGAAACAGGGCTTTAACGTTGATCCGCTGCTTCAGAAGCAGGCCGATTGCATTTCGACCATGACCTATAACGAATACTGGCAGGTGATTGATGCCGGTATTTCGGCAGACGACCTTAAGGTCTTCAAATACGAAGACCAGGGCGTCGCCACCCTTGAAGACGGCCTTTATGTTCTTGAAGACAATCTCAAGGACCCGGCATTTGTCGACAAGATGGCGCGTTTCGTTGAAGCCAGCATGAAGGGCTGGATGTATGCGAAAGAAAACCCGGAAGAAGCTGCCGGCATCGTTCTGGACAATGATGCAACCGGTGCACAGACCGAAAAACATCAGGTCCGCATGATGACGGAAATTGCAAAGCTTCTGGGCGACAGTGCCGCCCTTGACGAAGCTGCCTATCAGCGCACCGTTGACAGCTTGCTGTCGGGGGGGTCTGACCCGGTCATCACCAAGGAACCGGAAGGTGCCTGGACCCATGTCGTAACCGACAAGGCGTCGATGTAATCCGATCATGATCGGCCCGGCGGCGATGTGTGACCCGCCGGGCTGACCTCCCGATTTTGTGTTTGAAAAAGGCCCGGACCCGTCCGGGAAAAGGGTGAAATGCCGGGATGGCCCGCAACTTTTCGCCAAACAGACAGACAAGGAGCCACCCATGTCCATGGTTATTCGTGGCGGAACCATTGTTACCGCCGATCTGACTTACAAATCCGACATCCTGATCGAAGACGGCAAGATTGCCGCGATCGGAGACAACCTGACCGGGGACAAGGTGATTGACGCCGATGGCTGCTATGTGATGCCCGGCGGGATTGATCCGCACACCCATATGGAAATGCCCTTTATGGGGACCTATTCCGAAGACGATTTCGAAAGCGGCACCAAGGCCGCGGTTGCCGGTGGCACGACCATGGTGGTGGATTTCTGTCTTCCGGCCCCCAACCAGTCGCTGCTCGAAGCATTGCAGGCCTGGGACAACAAATCTTCCAAGGCGGTTTGCGACTATTCTTTCCACATGGCGATCACCTGGTGGAGCGAGCAGGTCTTTGACGAAATGAAGACCGTCGTGCAGGAAAAAGGCATCAACACCTTCAAGCATTTCATGGCCTATAAGGGTGCGCTTATGGTGGATGATGACGAGATGTTTGCATCCTTCTCGCGTTGTTCGGAACTGGGCGCGATGCCGCTTGTTCATGCCGAAAACGGCGATGTGGTCGCCACCCTTCAGCAGAAATTGCTGGCCGAAGGCAATAACGGCCCCGAAGCCCATGCCTATTCCCGCCCGGTCGATGTCGAGGGCGAGGCGTGCAACCGTGCGATCATGATTGCCGATATGGCCAATGTGCCGCTTTATATCGTGCATGTATCGTGCGAACCGGCCCATGAAGCCATCCGTCGCGCACGCGCCAATGGCAAGCGCGTGTTTGGCGAACCGTTGATCCAGCACCTGATCCTTGATGACAGCGAATACAAGAATGCCGATTGGGATCATGCCGCACGCCGCGTCATGTCCCCGCCATTCCGCAGCAAGGAACATCAGGACGGGCTTTGGAACGGTCTGGCATCGGGCAGCTTGCAGGTGGTGGCGACCGACCATTGCGCCTTCACCACCGAACAGAAACGGATGGGTGTAGGCGATTTCACCAAAATTCCGAACGGTACCGGTGGTCTTGAAGACCGCATGCCGCTTCTGTGGACCTATGGGGTCAATACAGGTCGCCTGACCATGAACGAGTTCGTGGCGGCAACCTCGACCAATATTGCCAAGATCCTGAACATCTATCCGCGCAAAGGCGCGGTTCTGGTCGGGGCGGATGCCGATCTTGTGGTCTGGGATCCCAAGGCCTCGAAAACCATCACCGCTGAACATCAGCAATCGGCAATCGATTACAACGTGTTCGAAGGCATCGAGGTCACCGGCCTTCCGCGCTACACCATCAGCCGCGGGCGCATTGCCGCCGAAGAAGGCGTGGTTCTGGCCAAATGCGGCGACGGCGAATTCATCGCCCGCGAACCTTATCCGGCGGTCAACAAGGCCCTTTCCAAATGGAAAGAAATCACATCCCCGCGCAAGGTCGAACGCAAAGGCATCCCGGCCGGCGTCTAGGCCGCGCTTGGGCATGTTGAAACAGAAACGGGGCAGCCAATGGCTGCCCCGTTTTGCATGTATCGAAAATGGATGTGCTGATGGCGACCGCGATCAGGCCGGGCTGAACAGTTTCAGCATCACGATCCCGCCAAGGATCATGCAGATCGCAATCAGGCGGCCGACATTGGCCGGTTCACCGACCATGAGGATGCCAAAGATTACGGCACCAGCGGCACCTATACCGGTCCAGATCGCATAAGCCGTTCCAATCGGAATGGAACGCATGGCGATTGAAAGTAGCCAGAAGCTGGCTGCAATCGCGGTAATGGTCAGGGCGCTTGGGATGGGCTTGGTGAAACCTTCAGTGTATTTCAGACCAATCGCCCAGCAAATTTCCAGAAATCCGGCAATAACCAACGCTGTCCAGGCCATGGGGGCCTCCTGTCTTGCGGGGCCGTCCCCATTGATTGGATCAGGAATACCGGTCGTCCGGTATCGAGGTGGAAAGTCGAACTATCTGTAACCAGTCTAATTCAATGACTGCAGTGCGACAATTTAAAAATGATGCGATGCAGCATTGTTGTTTAGTCATGAATGTGCCTTTGTCACAATACGAAAGATGCATGCTGCCAAGCTCTGGATTATGATGAGGTCATCAAATTAATTGCCCCAATTCAAAGGTTTGCTGACGTTGTGACGAAATCTGATCAAACCCGCTTTTCTATGATCGCGATCGCCGGTCTTGTTCTGGCCGGTGGGGAAGGGCGGCGTATGGGTGGGGACAAGCCGTTTCGCCAGATTGGCGGACGCCCACTGATTGCGATGGCCGTTGAAAATGCCGGGCGGCATTGTGACCCCGTGATGATTTCATCAAACCAGCCGCCCGAAACATTTGCCGCATATGAAGCAAAGGTGGTGGCCGATATCCCCAAGGCCGGGCACGGGCCCCTTGGCGGGGTTCTGGGTGGTTTGACGGCATTACCTGACGGGGTCGACTGGCTGGTGACTTTTCCGGTTGATTGCCCGGTGGTGCCCGATGATATGGCAGCCAAGCTGGTATCGGCGGCCCTTGATGCCGGCGTTCGGGCGGCTTTTGCCCGGCATGGCGATCGCGACCATTATCTGTCATCGGCCTGGCACCGCGAAAGTGCGCCGGTGATTGCAAAATTGCTGGCTGATGATGATCGCCGGGTGCGTACCCCGTTGCGGGCACTGGACGCAGTTGCGGTGACATTTCCCTGTCAGGAAAGCGATCTGGCTATGTTTGCCAATGCCAATACGATTGATGATCTGGCCGAACTTGAAAAGATGCTGGCAGCCCGGCCGTCAAAAGGTATGTGACTTTAATGTGCGGGTTCTGACCAGCGGGTATAGAAAGCGTGAATTTCGCGACGATTTTCCGGGTTGGACAGCAACAGATTTACCGCGTCAATGATCTTTCGGGCCTGCTGTTTGTCACCGCTGCATGACACCGGCAGGGGGCGGCGCGGCACCCCGACAATCGGCACAGCCACAGTGTCACGTTCAAGCTGTGCGGTTTCGCGATAGTAATTCACATTGACCTCATAGGCGATGAAACCGTCAATGCGGCGGACATCAAACAGCCGAACAACCATTTCGGTCGTGCCGGCACTTTGGGTCATATGGGCGTGTAAAAAGTCATTGATGCCGGGTACCAGTCCCTCGTCAAAGCGATAGCCCACCGATATGCCGATCGACAGTTTGTCCTGACCGGCCAGAAGGCCCAGATCAACCGCCCCGTCACGCATGGCAAAGCGCAAATCAGGCAGCTTTTCCGGCGCGATGAACAAGTGGATCGGATGCAATTCCATCACCGGGTCGGAGAACAGCATATATTCGCGGCGCAGCGCACTTTCGAACAGAAAGTTCGAACAGATGAATTGCCCCTTGGCCATTTCATCAAGGACCTTGGGCACCGGCATCACACGTATCTGGTGGTGAAATTCGGGAAGATGGCTGATCAGCCAGTCGGTCGTGCGCTGCAAATAGCCTTCGCCAACGGACGGGCCTTCGGTGATTACTGCCGGGGCAGAGGGCACCTGTTGCCAGATGATTTCAAGCGGAACGTGATCGGATGCCTTGGAATCCGGGCTTGAAACTGCACAGCTCATTGCCAACAAAAGACAGATCGCAGTCCATCTGAAAGTTACAATAAATCGTGCAAACCGTTCCACACCACATCCCCGGATAAATCTACCCGAAGTATGTGTGGATTCCGGTCATTTTATCAAGACAAGAGATGCCCGCGCCCCGACAAATTTACCTTACGGCACAGGGCTTCCACGGGGTCCATGGCTGATAGTTTTCAAAGAAGGTCGCAAGGAACTGGTCGACCCGTTCGCGGTTGGCTGCGCGGTCCTGTTCGCCAAGATCCTTGTCAAACTTTGCGCAGTTCTTTTCGACTGCATCCCCGATGGATTTCCAGTCGACATGTTCGTTATGACCGGGAAGGCCGGTGGCAATCGCACACCAGCCAACGGCCTCTGCGGTATCGTCAACCGACCGTGCTTCTTCGGCAAGATAGGCCGCGGCACGCATTTCACCACGCTGGGCGGCAGAACGAAGATATTGATACCGGCCGCTGTCGGTTTTGGTGAAACGGTTGGCAAGAAGCGTTGCCGCACGCGGATCGCCAAGTTCCCACGCCTTTTCAAGCAGGGCCTTGGCATCGTCCGGTTTACCCTGATCAAGCGCGTCTAGGGCCAGCCAAAGCATGGCCTGTGTTTCGCCCTGATCGGAACTTTGTTGATAAAGCGCCCGGATCTGGTCGGTCGGGGCGCCGGATGCTTCGAGTTTGCGCGCCATGATGATGCTGGCATCGGGATGCCGGTTGTCGGTGGCCTGTTGCATCATGTTCCAACCGGTTGCCTCATCGGCGCTGACACCCGCCCCGTTGATCATCTGACAGGACAAAAGATATTGCGCGGTGGCATCACCGTTCCGGGCAAGCGGGGTGAAAATTTGTGCCGATTTTTCGAAGTTGCCGTGGCGATAGGCCGAAACACCTTCATCAAGCATCGACCCGGCAAATGCCGGTGCCGACAGGGTCACGTGTCCGGCAATAACAAACGCCAAAGCACGCAGGGATCGGCGCAACAGTTTGGTTTGCGGCATCTTTGAAAATGGATCGGTCAGATATGTCATGAAGGTCGGGACCCTGTGCCTTGTTTGCAAATCCGGGCGGAAAAAGGCGGGACCGGCTTTCCGCCAAAAAGGGGAAAGTCAGTCCCGTAAGGTGCGCTCATTGCAGGGAGGTAAAAAGCATTGGAAATGTGAATGTGATGAAATGGATGGCTGAAAATCGATCAAACAATAAAGCGATGGCGGGGACGGCCGGGGATGAAAAACACCCCCGGCACCCCCAGTAGTGTGGCTCCTAGTTTTTCTGAGCCGCACGCCATTCCGCGATCAGATCGTCATATTTGACGGTCTCACCCTGCGGTTTTTCGTTTGCGAGTTTCGCTTTCGGTGCACCTGGCTGGTCGAACCAGTATTGTGCATCACGTTCTTCGTTCAGTTTCGGTGCGCATTCGCCACCGATGCCTGCACGTTCCAGACGCTGAAGAACACGGTCCATCGAGGTCGCAAGGTTATCCATTGCTTCCTGCGGGGTGCGTTCGCCGGTTACAGCTTCGGCAACGTTCTGCCACCAGAGCTGAGCCAGTTTCGGATAATCCGGAACGTTGGTACCGGTCGGCGACCACTGGACACGGGCCGGGGAACGATAGAACTCGACCAGACCACCCCAGTTCGGTGCGATATCGGTCATTTCCTGGGTGTCCAGGTCAGACTGACGGATCGGGGTCAGACCGGTCAGGGTCTTTTTCAGCGATACGGATTTCGAAGTTACAAACTGTGCATAAAGCCATGCAGCTTTGCGGCGCTCAAGCGGGGTGGACTTCATCAGGGTCCAGGAACCCACATCCTGATAGCCAAGCTTCATGCCTTCTTCCCAGTACGGGCCGTGCGGGGACGGGGCCATACGCCATTTCGGCGTGCCGTCTTCGTTCACAACCGGGGTGCCTTTTTTCGCCATGTCGGCGGTAAAGGCAGTGTACCAGAAGATCTGCTGTGCGATCTGGCCCTGTGCCGGAACCGGACCAGCTTCGCCAAAGGTCATGCCAGCGGCTTCTGCCGGGGCATAGGCCTTGAGCCAGTCGATATATTTGGTCAGGGCGTAAACAGCCGCCGGGCCGTTGGCCGCACCACCGCGGGTCACGCTTGAACCGGCCGGTGCGCAGCCTTCAACGCGAATGCCCCATTCGTCAACCGGAAGACCGTTCGGAAGGCCCTTGTCGCCAGCACCTGCCATCGACAGCCACGCATCGGTAAAGCGCCAACCCAGCGACGGGTCTTTTTTACCGTAATCCATGTGGCCATAGACTTTCTGACCGTCGATTTCACCGACATCGTTGGTGAAGAATTCGGCGATGTCTTCATAAGCCGACCAGTTGACCGGAACGCCAAGGTCATAGCCGTATTTGTCTTTGAACTGCTTTTGCAGGTCTTCACGCTGGAACCAGTCATAACGGAACCAGTAAAGGTTCGCGAACTGCTGGTCAGGAAGCTGATAAAGCTTGCCATCCGGACCGGTGGTGAAAGACAGACCGATGAAATCTTCAAGATCAAGGGTCGGGGAGGTGACGTCTTTGCCTTCGCCGGACATGAAGTCGGAAAGCGGCACAACCGCGTCATAGCGCGAATGGGTACCGATCAGGTCCGAGTCATTGATATAGGCGTCATAGATGTTACGGTTCGACTGCATCTGGGTTTGCAGTTTCTCGATAACGTCACCTTCACCAATCAGGTCATGGGTCAGGTTGATCCCGGTGATTTCCGAGAAAGCCTTTGCCAGAACCTTGGATTCATATTCGTGCGTGGTGATGGTTTCGGACACCACGTTGATGTCCATGCCACGGAACGGCTCGGCTGCCTTGATGAACCATTCCAGTTCGGCCATCTGGGCATCCTTGCTCAGGCTCGACGGCTGAAACTCGCTGTCGATCCATTTCTTGGCCGCGTCAGTATACTGGTCAGCCATGGCCGGGTTGGCCAGTACAGCAAGACCAAGAGCGACTGCAACGGCACTGCCTTTAACAACGCTCGAAGCGCCTTTGGCTTTAACGATCATGTCGTTTTCTCCCTGGTTGTCTTCCTTTTTGCTCATCCGGATCAAACCCGGTCATCAACGGCAGGGGAAGACAGACAACCCGCCGCGACGAATATCAAGGGAACGGCACTGTGACAGATCACAGCGCCGTTCCCCGGGATCATCCCCAGCGCATCACAATGATGAGCCAGGCCAGTGCGATCACCGAACCGACCCAAAGGGCGATGTCGGTAAAGGCCAGCCATCCAAGATGGATATAGGCCGCACCCAGTAAACTGATGAAAAGGCGGTCACCGCGCGTGGTGGTCAGCGGCAAGAAGCCGCGCCGCGGGACGGTTGGTGATACCGCCTGCCAAATTCCCATTCCGATCAGCATCAAGATGATGCAGCTGAAAAACACAGCGGTAATCGGGGTCCAGGCCATCCAAGACATGTTGATATTCCTCCTGTTTGCCGATTACACGCGACCCATCGCGAAACCTTTGGCGATGTAGTTGCGCACAAACCAGATCACCAAGGCCCCCGGGACGATTGTCAAAACACCTGCTGCTGCCAGCACACCCCAATCAAGGCCCGATGCCGAAACCGTACGGGTCATGGTGGCCACGATCGGTTTTGCATCGACCGAGGTCAGGGTGCGGGCCAAAAGCAGCTCAACCCAGCTGAACATGAAACAGAAGAAGGCGGTCACCCCGATGCCCGACCGGATCAGCGGAATGAAGATCGTGGCAAAGAAGCGCGGGAACGAATAACCGTCGATATAGGCGGTTTCATCGATTTCCTTGGGAATGCCTGACATGAAGCCTTCCAAAATCCACACCGCCAGCGGCACGTTGAACAGGCAGTGCGCAAGGGCCACAGCAATATGGGTGTCAAACAGGCCGACACTTGAATAAAGCTGGAAGAACGGCAACAGGAACACGGCCGGCGGCGCCATGCGGTTGGTCAGAAGCCAGAAGAACAGATGCTTGTCGCCGGTAAAGTTGAACCGCGAGAATGCATAAGCCGCCGGAAGGGCCACAACCAGCGAAATGATCACGTTGATCCCGACATAGATCATCGAGTTGATATAGCCCGAATACCAGGCCGGATCGGTCAGGATCGTCGCATAGTTCGCCAAGGTCGGATTATCCGGGAACAGGGTCATGGCCCCCAGGATTTCCGTATTGGTCTTGATCGACATGTTGAACAGCCAATAGATCGGCAGCAACAGGAACAGGATATAAAGAAGAAGTCCGATATGACGTTTCTGGAAGTGCATTTTATTGTTCCTCCCGCTTTCCGGCGTTCATCACGACGGTATAGAAAACCCAGCAAACCAGCAGAATGATCAGGAAGTAGACCAGCGAGAAGGCCGCAGCAGGCCCAAGGTCAAACTGGCCGACCGCCATACGGGTCAGGAACTGGCTAAGGAAGGTTGTGGCATTGCCCGGACCACCACCGGTAAGGACGAACGGTTCGGTATAGATCATGAAGCTGTCCATAAAGCGCAGCAGAACACCGATCACGAGAACCGACTGCATTTTCGGAAGCTGGATAAAGCGGAACACGGCCCAGCGCGATGCGCCGTCAATTTTGGCCGCCTGATAATAGGCATCCGGGATCGAACGCAACCCGGCATAGCACAGCAGAACAATCAGGCTGGTCCAGTGCCATACATCCATGACAAGAACCGTGACCCATGCATCCATCGGGTTCTGGGAATAGTTATAGTCAATGCCCAGAAGATTGATGACATAACCGCCAAGGCCAATGTCGGCACGGCCGAAAATCTGCCAGATGGTGCCAACCACGTTCCATGGAATAAGCAGCGGCAAGGCCAGCAGAACCATCGATGCCGAAACGCCCCAGCCCTTGCGCGGCAGGGTCAGCGCAACCGCAATCCCCAGCGGGATTTCGATGAACAGAACGCTCAGTGTATAAATGATCTGACGTATCAGCGCATCATGCAGGCGGCTGTCGCCCAGAACCTGTTCGAACCATTCGGTACCGACAAAGAACCGGGTTTGCGGATCAAAAATGTCCTGAACGGAATAGTTCACAACCGTCATCAGCGGAATGATCGCGCTGATGGCAACGATGAAGAACACTGGCAGGACGAGGAACCAGGCCTTGTTGTTGGTAATCTTGTTCATTTCCCCATCCCCCCTTACGCGACCAACTGACTGTCGGCGTAAAGCTTGGTCCATTCCGGGGCAAAGCGCAGGATGCCGGACTGGCCGATCACCTGTTCGTCTTCGCCAAGCTTGACCTTGATTTCGGACGCGCCAAACCGGGTGGTCGCGATCTTGTACTGGCCAAGGTCTTCGACCTTGATGATGTTGACCTCAACACCATCGGTTCCCTTGGCAGCAGTGCCGGTTTCAAGGGTCAGGAATTCCGGACGGATACCGAGTTCGATCTTGCCGCTTTGTTTGGAAACGGCATCAAGATGACGGTCCGACAGTCCGATCCGTTGCCCGTCAATCCAGGCCGCACCATCATCGATCTTGCAATCCATGATGTTCATGCCGGGGCTTCCGATGAAGTACCCGACAAAGGTATGGGCCGGATTTTCAAACAGTTCCTGCGGGGTGCCCAACTGCACGACCTTGCCGCCATACATGACGACGACCTTGTCGGCAAAAGTCAGGGCTTCGACCTGGTCATGGGTGACGTAAACCATGGTCGGGCGCAGTTTGTTGTGAATTTCCTTAAGCTTGCGGCGCAGAACCCATTTCAGATGCGGGTCAATCACCGTCAGCGGTTCGTCAAACAGAATGGCCGAAACATCATCACGGACCAGACCACGACCAAGCGAGATGGTCTGTTTTTCATCCGCACCAAGGCCGCGGGCCTTTTGTTTGAGCTTGCCGGTCAGATCCAGCATCCCGGCGATTTCGCGCACACGCGCATCGACGCGTTTTTCATCGACACCACGGTTGCGCAACGGAAAGGCCAGGTTTTCGTAAACCGTCATGGTGTCATAGATCACCGGGAACTGGAAAACCTGTGCGATGTTGCGGTCTTCGGGGGCCAGATGGGTGACATCCTTGCCATCAAACAGAACCTGCCCGTGCGAGGGTGTCAGAAGGCCGGAAATGATGTTGAGCAATGTGGTCTTGCCACAGCCCGACGGGCCCAAAAGGGCATAGGCCCCGCCATCTTCCCAGACATGTTCCATGCGGCGAAGGGCATAATCCTCGTCCGATTTCGGATCGGGGAAGTATGAATGCGCAAGGCTTTTAAGATCAATACGTGCCATTTTTCTAACTCACCTCACGCCGCTTTGCCGTTGGAAATCTCGACCGGCGGGGCGGCCACGAGTTTGCCGTTTGCATCAAAGGCAAACAGACGTGTCGGATCGACATAGAACGACGTGGCTTCGCCCAGACGCGGGTTGTGAACGCCTTCTTCCTGAATGACCCAGGAAACATCATTGAAATGCACATGGACAAAGGTTTCCGAACCGGTGATTTCGGCCAGCTCAACCTGTCCCTGCATGGCGATCGTGCTATCGCCGGTCGGATCAACCGACAGGTGGTTGGCGCGAATGCCAAGGGTGTAGGTGCCGTTCGAAAGCCCCGACAGATGACCGGCAAGCGGCACCTGATGACCCGATTTCATAAAGATCGCGCCATCGCGGACTTCGGCATCGACCAGATTGATCGGCGGATCGGAAAAGATCAGGCCGGTCTCGACAAAGGCCGGGTTGTGGTAAACCTGTGTGGTCGGGCCAAACTGGGTGACGCGGCCTTCATGCATGACCGCACATTTCCCACCCAGCAGAAGGGCTTCCATCGGTTCGGTCGTGGCATAGACAACAATGGTGTCGCGTTCCGCCAGAAGGTTCGGGATTTCTTCGCGCAGTTCTTCGCGCAATTTGTAGTCAAGATTGACCAGCGGTTCGTCAAGCAACAGCAATTTGCAGTCCTTGACCATGGCGCGTGCCATGGCGGTACGCTGTTGCTGGCCACCGGAAAGTTCCTGTGGCAGACGATCAAGCAGATGTTCGATATGCATCAACTCGGCGGTTGAACGCACACGCTTGTCGATTTCGGCCTTGGCGACACCCTGAAGCTTCAGGGGGGATGCGATATTGTCATAGACATTCATCGACGGGTAATTGATGAATTGCTGATAGACCATGGCGACATTGCGCTTCTGGACGGCCATGCCGGTCACATCAACATTATCGACCAGAATGCGCCCGCTGCTTGGCGGTTCAAGCCCGGCCATAATGCGCATCAGTGTCGTCTTGCCGGCCAGGGTCCGCCCCAAAAGGACGTTGAATGATCCCGGTTCCAGCGTCATCGACACATCGTCGATGTGGGACTCCCCTCCCACGGTCTTGGATATGTTTTCAAGCGTAAGGGTCATTTTCCACTGTTTCCTTCGCCCGTTTTCACGGTGTTTCTTGATTTCGGTTCCGTTGCGAACCATTGGACAATGGCATTACGCGTCTCATCCGATACATGCAGCCCCAGCTTGGAGCGGCGCCACAAAACGTCCTGGGCTGTTTTGGCCCATTCACAATCCACCAGATAGCGCAATTCACATTCATAAACGTCATCCCCCAGATGCCTGCCAAGCCCCTGAAGATCAGACGCATCACCAATAATTCTGTTGGTGAGTGTGCCGTAGTTTTGCACGTAACGGTAGATTTGTGCGTCGGGAATCCACGGAAATTTCTTGTGCATCGCGGTAAGATACCGCTCGAAATCCGCGTCCGGCATGTCGCCCCCCGGAAGCGCGCTTGTCGCGGTCCAGCGGGTGTCTTTCTGCCCCAGCAAAGGGCAAAGCTTGGTCATGGCTGATTCAGCAAGCTTGCGATAGGTCGTGATCTTGCCGCCATAGATGTTTAGAAGCGGTGCACCATCCTGTTGCTGATCACCGCGATCAATTTCAAGAACATAGTCGCGGGTGACCTGTGATGCGTCTTCGCTGCCATCGCCATAAAGCGGGCGCACCCCGGAATAGGTCCAGACAACATCATCGGTGGTGATTTTCTTTTCGAAATAGCTGTTGGCAAGATCGCACAGATATTGCGTTTCCTCGTCGCTGATCGCGACCTTGGACGGATCGCCCTTATAATCCCGGTCCGTCGTGCCGATCAGGGTGAAATCCTGTTCATAGGGGATGGCAAAAACGATGCGCCCGTCCGGGTTCTGGAAGATATAGCAATATTCATGGTCAAACAGTTTGGGCACCACGATGTGGCTGCCCTGAACCATGCGGATGCCCTGTTTCTTTTTGGCCTCGACCCGGCTTTCAAGCAGTTCTGCACACCATGGGCCTGCGGCATTGACCAGTGATCTGGCCTTTATGACCTGTTCACTGCCATCATCGATATTACGGATCGTGACATTCCAAAGATCGCCGTCGCGTTTGGCCGACACACATTCGGTATGTGTGCGAATATCGGCACCCTTGTCTCGTGCGTCCATGGCATTAAGAACCACCAGACGGGCATCTTGCACCCAGCAATCGGAATAGACGAATGCCTTGTCCATCCCCTTGACCAAGGGCTGGCCAGCCGGATGGGATGCAAGACGGATTCCCTCCGATCCCGGAAGTTTTTCGCGACCACCAAGATGGTCATATAAAAACAGACCCAGACGGATCATCCATGCCGGGCGCAGACCCTTGACATGGGGCAGCACAAAACGCAGCGGCCAGATGATATGCGGGGCAGCGCGCAGCAACACTTCGCGTTCAATCAATGCCTCGCGGACCAGTCGGAATTCATAATGTTCAAGATAGCGCAGGCCGCCATGGATCAGTTTGGTGCTGGCCGATGAGGTGGCGCTGGCAAGGTCGTCCTTTTCACACAAAAAGACACTCAGCCCGCGGCCCGACGCGTCGCGCGCAATGCCCGTACCATTGATGCCACCGCCAATGATGGCAATGTCGAATGTTTCTGAACTGAGCAACCGTTGCCTCCCTGGTGCTCTTATTTGTGACGGCTGTTCTCAGATGCCGTTCCGTTATTTCACAAACGTTACGAGTGGCTAAAAATAATTGCAAGCGAAAATTATTGCCGGTTTGAATTTTCGATAATGAACTTGCTGTGGATTTTGCTATGCATTTGATATTTAGTAATTTTATTTGAAAATAGCCGAGTTCACAGGCCTGTTGGCGGGGAGCAGCCGGTGTTTGCCCACCTTTGAAAATGATCGGAATCGGTAGAAAACGAAAATCGATGGGACTCCTGCAACCGGTGGATTACGCGACGTTTTCACGATGCAGATGATGTTCGCAGGTGGGGGGCTGGCGCCCTGCAGAAGGCGCCGGGGTCGCATTTTCTGCCAAAATTCCGTTTGAATGAGCGACCGGTTGCAATCTTCTGGCAAAGGGCGTGGTCATGGTTGTTTGCGATTGCCAAGGCAGAAATATCTCGCGAAGATGTGGCATTGATCCCGGAGCAGACTAGATGTGGGATATCCGATCGAGTTGCTCCCAATAAAGAATTCCGGAGGCACTAAAATGATATCGCTTAAAGACCCGTCACTTTTCACCCAGCAGGCCTATGTCGGCGGGGAATGGGTCGATGCCCCAGACGGGAAAACCGAACAGGTCACCAACCCGGCCACCGGTGAAGTGCTTGGCACTGTGCCGGTCCTTGGCCGCGACGCGGTTGCCCATGCGGTCAATGTTGCCGAAAAGGCCCAGAAGCTTTGGAAAAAGCGCACGGCGAAGGAACGTTCGGCCATTCTGATGAAATGGTACGACCTGATGATGGAAAACCAGGATGATCTTGGTGCCATCATGACCGCCGAACAGGGCAAGCCGCTTGCCGAGGCGAAGGGCGAAATCGCCTATGCGTCAAGCTTCCTGCAATGGTTCGCCGAAGAAGGCAAACGTGTTTACGGTGACGTGATCCCGACCTTTGCCGAAGGCCGCCGTGTGATGGTTCTGAAAGAACCGGTCGGTGTTTGTGCCGCGATCACGCCGTGGAACTTCCCGACGGCAATGATCACGCGCAAGGCGGGCCCGGCACTGGCCGTTGGCTGTGCGATGGTGGTCAAACCGGCAATGGAAACGCCTTATTCCGCACTGGCCATGGCGATCCTGGCCGAACGTGCCGGCCTTCCCAAAGGGCTGCTGTCGATTGTCACCGGTGAAGCGGTCGAAATCGGTGCGGAAATGACCGAAAACCCGAAAGTCCGCAAACTGACCTTTACCGGATCGACCCCGGTCGGGCGTTTGCTGATGCGCCAATGTGCCGATACGGTCAAGAAAATCAGCCTTGAACTTGGTGGCAATGCGCCGTTCATCGTCTGTGAAGATGCCGATATCGATGCCGCCGTCGAAGGTGCGATTGCATCGAAATACCGCAATGCCGGTCAGACCTGTGTCTGTGCGAACCGTCTGTTTGTCCATGATGCGGTCTATGACGAATTTGCCGAAAAATATGCCGCCAAAGTCGCGGAAATGCCGGTCGGTAACGGTTTTGAGGACGGCGTGGTCATTGGTCCGCTGATCAATGAGAAGGCGGTGGCAAAGGTTGAAAACCAGGTTGCCGATGCTGTGTCCAAAGGTGGCCGCATCCTGACCGGTGGCAAACGCCATGAACTTGGCGGGTCGTTCTTCCAGCCGACGGTGATTGCCGATGCCAACCGTGACATGACGGTCTTCCGCGAGGAAACCTTTGGCCCGATGGCACCCCTGATCCGTTTCCACAGCGATGATGAAGTTCTGGAAATGGCCAATGATTCCGAATTTGGCCTGGCGTCATATTTCTATTCGCGTGACATTTCGCGCATCTGGAAGCTGGCCGAAGGACTTGAAAGCGGTCTGGTCGGTGTGAATGTCGGCGTCATGGCGACCGAGGTTGCACCGTTTGGCGGTTTCAAACAGTCCGGTGTTGGCCGCGAGGGTTCGAAATACGGCGTCGAGGATTATCTCGAAGTCAAATATGTCTGCATTGGCGGGATCGACGACTGATCCCGGACAGGGCACGCAAGCAAAAGGGCGCTGCAAATCGCAGCGCCCTTTTCGTTTGTGATTGTGCTGGTCTGTTACCCGGGATGATCAGGCCGAAAACAGATCTTTTCGTGCGCCCGATGTCTGGGGATCGTCTTCTTCGCCGGTGATGGATTGTGACGATCCGGCCGGCAGTTCCGATTGCAGTTCGGTAAAGACATCAAACATGCGCGGGTTAAAGGCGATCTGTGCCTGCATCCGGTCGCGGCGTTCGCTTTCGGATTCCTTGCCGTCATTTTTACCGAGTTCCGCATTGGCAAGTGTATTGCCATTAAGCTGCTGTTCGATGGCATCAGCGATGGTTTTTTCGACCGCCTGACGATCTTCGGCATCCATTTTGGCCAGTGCTTCTTCGTCCAGCCCCATGCTTTTAAGGATTTTGGCGCGCAATTCTTCGATTTTGCGTTCCTCGATTTCCTTTACATAGGTGGTGAAGCCGTGTTCGCGGATATAGGCCAGCTCGGTATTTTCTTCCTTGTCGTCATCAGGAAGCGGCTGACTGTTTGATGCAATCGTCATGCCCTGCGAAGCCGCACTTTTGGCGCTATAGGCGGTTTTGGTGACGCTCAGCAATGTGTCATACAATCCCATAAGAGCCCTCCATGGGAAAAAGATGCCGGTTGGAATTCATTCTTGCCGGATTTGTTGCAATTCGCGTGCCGCGCGAAAACCGGCCATTTTTGCCGCATGCAACGTGTGATAGGCTCTCACCCAACAGGGCTTTGCCAGAAAATCGGTGAAAAATTTTCGAAAACGAATTGTTTTTTGGTGCGATTTTTTTCTAAATAGAGCGATAAAGCCAACCGCCCGATCGCAAAGACGGGCAGAACGCATGGCATCATGCAGGGTCAGAGGGCAGGGAAACTGCCGGCTCGGGAGGAAAACACAAATGACCGATACGCGTTACATCCTTGCCATTGATCAGGGAACGACAAGTTCACGTGCGATTGTTTTTGATGAAAACGGCCGATCCGTTTCCGTCGCACAACAGGAATTCCCCCAACATTTCCCCAATAGCGGCTGGGTCGAACATGACCCCGAAGATTTGTGGAACACGGTTGTTGCCGTCTGCAAAGAGGCATTGGCGCGCGTTGATATCAAACAGGTCGCAGCCATTGGCATCACCAACCAGCGCGAAACCACCGTTGTCTGGGATCGCAAAACCGGCAAGGCAATTTACAATGCCATTGTCTGGCAAGACCGTCGCACCGCATCGCTGTGCCATGATTTGAAAAAACGTGATCCGGGGCTTGAGGATGCGGTCAATGCACGTTCGGGTCTTTTGATCGATCCGTATTTTTCGGCCACCAAGGTTGCCTGGATCCTTGATCATGTATCAGGCGCGCGGGCACGGGCCGAGCAGGGTGATCTTGCGTTCGGCACGGTCGACAGTTTCCTTTTGTGGCGTTTGACCGGTGGTAAATCCCATGCGACCGATGCCACCAATGCCGCACGCACCAACCTGTTTAACATCCGCGAAAACGCTTGGGACGATACGCTTTGCCAAATCTTCCGGGTGCCGCAAACCATGCTGCCCGAAGTCAAGGATTGTGCGGCCGACTTTGGCGCAACCGATCCCGATCTGTTCGGGGCCGAAATCCCGGTTCTGGGCATGGCGGGCGATCAGCAGGCGGCGGCCTTTGGCCAATGCTGCTTTGAGCCGGGCGATATCAAAAGCACCTATGGCACCGGTTGCTTTGTGATCCTCAATACCGGGGAGGAGGCCGTAACATCACAGCATCGTCTTTTGACCACGGTCGGGTATCGCATCAATGGCAAGACAAGCTATGCCATCGAAGGGGCGATCTTTGTTGCCGGGGCGGCGGTACAATGGTTGCGCGATGGTCTTGGCATCATCAAATCGGCGGCTGAAACCGAAGGATTGGCAAAATCCCTTGATGACAATCACGGGGTTTATCTTGTCCCGGCCTTTACCGGACTTGGCGCGCCCTACTGGGACCCGGATGCGCGCGGGGCGATTTTTGGCCTGACGCGTGATACCGGCCCGCGCGAATTTGTCCGTGCCGCGCTTGAAAGTGTTTGTTACCAGACATTTGACCTGTTCGAAGCCATGGCGGCAGATGGTGTGTCGCCCAAGGCGGTGCGTGTTGATGGCGGCATGGTTGCCAATGACTGGCTGTGCCAGATGCTGTCGGACGTTTTGGGCATTTCGGTCGAACGGCCCGAAGTCACCGAAACCACGGCCCTTGGTGCGGCCTATCTTGCCGGTCTTCAGGCCGGGATTTACCGCGATCTTGATCATATTTCCGCCAACTGGCATCTGGATGCCAGTTTCGAACCGAAGATCGAAACATCGCGCCGCGATGGTCTTTTGGCAGGGTGGAAGGATGCGGTTCGCCGCGTTCAAACCGATCCCGAGGCCTGACGCGCATAGCTGCATTGTCCGGCATTCGTACCGTAACACTGGTAAGCATTTAAATTGCTTTGTACTATTTCAGGACGGTATCGCTGATGCCGTCCTTTCTTTTTGCGCGATTTATGGAATTTGGGGTCTGTTATCGCGCCTTGCTTTACAGGGATGCCGGGGGGAATATGCTTGATCTGATCGTTGGAAAAGTTGGTCCTGTCTTTTTGACGATCATGTGCGGCTTTGTGCTGACCCATATCAAGATCATCTCCCGCCAGGGTATTCCGTTCCTTGCCAAAATCGCGATGAATGCCTTTATCCCGGCCATGCTGTTTCAGACTTTGTCGCAATCCGACATCAGTGCGCATTTCGATTTGCGCCTGTGGGGCAGCTATTATTCCGGTGTGTTTTTGAACTTTGCGGTGGTGTTTGTCATTGCGCGTTTGTGGCTTAAGGCCAGAACCGATGAATCCGCTGTGACCGCGATGGGCGGGGTGTTTTCCAACATCGTTCTTCTGGGCATTCCGCTGGTGCAGGCCGTATACGGTGAAGAAGGTCTGGTGCCGGTATTGATCATTTTGTCGATCCATCCGCTCAGTCTTCTGGGGATGACGATCATGATCGTCGAAGGATCGCGCAGCGGCGGTGACGGGCACTGGTTGCCGAAAGTCCTGCGCAGCGTTTTGCGGGTTTTGAAAAACCCGATCATCATCGCGATTATTCTGGGTGTGCTGGCATCCCTGCTTAAGATCCGGATGCCCGAAATGATCGACGGCACCTTTGAGCGGTTCCGCACAGCCGGACCGACCATTGCGCTTTTGCTGGTCGGTGCGGGGCTTTACGGGCAGTCGGTGCGCGGCAATCTGAGTGCCAGCTTGCTCTGTACGGTGGCCAAGATGTTTGTTCAGCCGCTTCTGGTCTTTTCGGTCGGGCATTTCATCTTTGATCTGCCGCCCTTGCAACTGACCATCCTGACCCTTGTGGCCGCGCTGCCATCCGGGGCGAATGTGGCGATCATCGCCGGCAGTTATAATGTCTGTATCGACCGGTCGGCCACGACCATTCTGATTACCACTGTGATCAGCATGATCACCTTGCCGTTGATTGTGCTTTATGCCGGCGCCTTCTGATCAATAACCGGCGGCATTGATCACGAGTGCCATCAGTTTGATTTCATCTTCAAGGCCCGGCATCAGCCGATCCTGCCTGCCGGATGCGATGGCATCGACAAAGGTTTCAATAGCCGATCTGTGGCCTTTATCCTGGCCGAAATATGTGCGCATCACGGTGCGTCCATTGATCGAAAGTTTGCGCCAGTCCGTCAGTTGCGCATCAAATCCCGGTGCATCGATTTGAAGGATTTCCTTGGGTTCGCGACGTGTGCTGTGCTGATAGCTGATGTCACCTTGTGATCCATCTTCGAACCGGATTGTCCAGATGCTGTCACCGCTGCTGCGATCAAGCCATTGGCAACGGATATCACTGATTTCGGTCCGGTTCAGACTGGCGATCAGGTCAATGAAATGGGTGATCTCGCCAAGTGTACGCCCGCCCTGTTCCGGATTGTTCAGCCAGTGCCGATCGGCAAGCGGGGTGACGCGCACCCGGTAACGGAAATGCTTTGGCCCGTCGGGCAGGGCGTCTTTCAGATTTGCGGTCATGGCGGCATAGCGGCGATTATGCCCGATCATAAAGATCGAATCAGGTGCCATTGCCGACTGGCAATCGTGCAAAAGCGCAAGCCCGTCGCGGGTTATCGCAATCGGTTTTTCAAGCCAGACATGTTTTCCGGATTTCAGTGCGTCGGCGGTAAGGGCTGCGTGGCTGTCATGGCGGGTGGCGATCATGACACTGTTGATTGCGGGGTTTTCGAAAATCTCGTTGGCGGCTGTCAGCGCGCGGGCATTGCCAAACTTGCGCGCAACCGCCATCGCAGAAAGCCCGTCACGGGAACAGCATGCGACAATATCGGCATTGCTGCAGTTTTTCAAATGCGGGACCAACTGACTGCCAAGGTAATTTCCGGTGCCGATCAGACCAAGGGTCACGGGGCTTGCTTTGCGTGTTGGTGGTTGTTGCTTGGAAGGTTGACCGGGCTTTGGCGTCGAGCGCACCCGGGGATCGGTTGGCGGGGTTAGCGGGGTTGGTGTGGCTTGCTCGGTCGGCTGCGATGCAATGTCATAACTTACCAGTGTCGCCAACTGATCCTGCGACGGACCATTTGCGAAATGATCGGCGATATCGGCAAAGGTGATCTTGTTTGTGATCAGGGGGGATGGATCAAGTTTGCCATCCGCCATCAAATCAAGGGCAGCCTGCATATTGCGTTTGATTGTCCAGCGCACATAGCCCAGCGGGTAGTCATGGCCCAGTTCTTCATAGGCGGGGTCATAGCGGCCCGGCCCGTATGAGCGGACCTGATGAATGCTAATTTCCTTGTCATAAAGGGCTTTGCGATGGGCGCTGATATTGACATCGCCAACGCAAATGATTGTGCCGCGATCCCGGCACATACGTGCTGCCTGATCGATCAATGCATGCATGCCGCGCGCGGCAGCACAGATATAAACAGCATCAAAACTGTTATCGGGTGCGTGGCGGCAATGATCGACCCCGCCATGGGCACCGTTTTCCTGCGCAAGTTGCCGGCGCAAGGGGTTCGGTTCGATGATGGTGGTGCGCGCGCCGCTTGCATGGGCCGTTTGCACAAGCAACTGGCCGATCAGCCCCGCACCGATAGTCGCGATCTTGTCGCCAATGGTTGTTTGCCCCTGTCGCAAGCCATGCAGTGCAAGGGCATAAAGGGTGGCAAAAGCCGCCTTGTCGTCCGGGACGCTATCGGGAACCGGGCAGGCCATATTGATCGGAACACGGTTCCATTGGGCATGGCTGGCATGGCCCATTCCGGCAATCGCCACCCGCTGGCCAAGATAAAAGCCGTCCGCCTTGGCACCAATGCGTTCTATCCGCCCGATTGCCGAATATCCCAATGGCATCGGACGGCCAAGCTGATTGGTGACGCGCGAAGCGGTGGCCTTTGCACCGCTGGTTGCCAGTGATTTCAACGTCAGTGCAACAAGATCGGGGCGTTGCCATGCCTTTTGCCACAGCGGTGCTGTTGCCTGACGCACCTGGGTGAATTCCGTGCCTGGGCTGATGACGCTAAAGCATGTTTGAACAAGGATGTCATGGTCGCCCGGGATTGGAACCGGACAGTTGGCAAGGACGACTTTGCGCTCGCCAGGAAATCGCAACAGGGCTTTCATCTCTGCCATGATCATCCTTTTTTGATAACAGGTTGAATATCATTGGGAAGATTAAACCACATGCAGGCCGGGTTGGTCGATCCGTGATTGACGCGGGCACGGTGCAGGTTTAGCAAGATGGCAGACTTCAATTTGGAACCGCTTATCATGCAACAATCTGTCCCGGCGCGGCATTGGCGCGACACTGTGCTCGGCCTTGCCGCTATCCTGTTTGGTCTTTCTGCACCGCTGTTTTTCTTTGGGCGGACGGCCTTGGGGATCGGGCTTGGACTGTCGCTGATTGCAGCACTTGCGTCTGCTGATCATGGTGAAGCCTGGCGCAAAATGCGTGCTGATATTGCGACGCCTATTGGCTTGCTTGTCTGCGCGGCACTGGCGGCCTTTTTCGTGTCTGCTGCTTGTTCGATCATGCCGGGAAAGTCGCTAGAAACCTGGACCGGGCGTTTCGCAATGATGGCGGGTATCTGGTATCTGATGCGCCTGATCGAACCAAAAGCACGGCTTGCGTGGGATGCATGTATATATGGTGCGGTTGCAGTTGTCGGTTACTGCATGTTTTCCATTCTTGTGTATCCGGAATTATTATCGCTCAAGGCGCTGCGTGAACCGGACTTTGCGTTCGACATCACCCGTCGCCTCAAACCGGTTGGCAGTTTCCTGATTTTCGGGGCGATGATGCTGGTCATTGATGCCGTCGACCATAAGGGATTGCGTCGATATGTTTCGGTGCTGGCGGCAATCTGCATTCTTCCGATCCTTGAGGTGTCGCATGGTCGTGCCAATGTGGCGGCGATGATGGCTGCGGCCTGTGCGGTTGGTTTTTGTGCGGTACTTCTGATCAAGTCCCGCGTCCTTAAAATCGGCGTGTTGGTCGGGGTGGCCGGTATTTGCGTCATTGCCCTGACATGGTTGAGCGGGGTGACAAGCAATTCAAGCAGCCTGATGGGCTTTGACGCCTATCTGCCGACCTGGCTTGTTGATATTCACCGCCAGATGATCTGGAAATTTGCCTTTAGCCACGTCTTTGATCATCCCCTGATCGGCTATGGGATCAATGCATCGCCCTGGGTTCCCGGTGCCGATGAAATGGCGGGAACATCCAATCAATCTGTGTTGCCCGGACATCCCCATAGCTGGTTCATGGAAATCTGGCTTGAAGTCGGGCTGGTGGGGCTTGCTGTCGTTGTGCCGCTGGTTCTGTTAATTGCAAAGACCGCGATTACGGATGTGTATTGCAACGGGCTAAGGGCGGCGGCTTTGCCGCTCATGATGCTGGCCGCATACTGGTTTGCCGGACTGTTCAATTACTCGTTCTGGACGTCATGGTGGTTCGGGGTCTTCCTTTTGTCATTATCGTTGGCGCTGTTGCGCCGTGAAGCGCTACTTGCGACAAGAAAACCCAAATCCCGCCGCAAAACCATGATTGTCTGTGCTGAAGACTGGTCTTTCGTCTCGCACCGGATCGGATTGGGGCGGGCGGCATTGGTGCGTGGTGACGAGGTTGTTGTTGCCTGCAATACCGGGGCCGCGACCGAGGCCCTGCGTGCCGAAGGTTTCCGCGTGGTCAATATTCCGATTGCGCGTGGTGGGCTAAGCCCGCTCAAGTCGCTTAAGACCGTTAAGGCATTGGCTTGTCTGATCCGTCGCGAAAACCCGGACGTGATCGTCAATGTTGCCATTCAATGTGTTGTTCTGTCGGTATTCGCCGGCATGCTGGTTGGTGCAAGGCGGTCGGTCAATATGGTAACCGGGCTTGGCTTTCTGTTCGTTTCGGGCGGGGTCAAGGCAAAGGTTGTTCGTGCCATCGTCTCGATGATTTTGCGGGTTTATGCCCGCTTTGGTTCTGTTCATATAATCGTGCAAAATCAGGATGATCTTGCTCTGATGAAGGGGCTCGGTTTTAAGGAAAACCGTATCAGTCTGGTGCGGGGATCAGGTGTTGATATCTCGGCATATGCCCCGGCTGATAAGGCACCCGGTAATCCCAAAACGGCGATTTTTGTGGCCCGCATGTTGTGGTCAAAGGGGCTTGCAGAACTGATTGAAGCGGCCCGCATGCTTAAATCCCGCGGTCGTGATTACCGTATTCTTCTGGTTGGCGATGTTGATCCGGCCAATCCCGACAGTGCGAATGAAGCTGATCTTATCGGTTGGCAAAAAGACGGGCTTGTCGAATGGCTCGGCAAACGAAGCGATGTTGCGTCGCTTCTGCGCGATGCGGATCTTGCTGTTCTGCCGTCCTGGCGCGAAGGATTGCCAAAGGCATTGCTCGAAGCAGCAGCTTGCGGGCTTGCGATGGTTGCAACCGATGTGCCCGGGTGTCGCGAAATTGTCCGCGATCAGGAAAACGGAATTCTGGTGCCGCTACGTGATGCAAACGCATTGGCCAATGCCATCGAAACGCTTATGGAAGATGACGCAAAGCGCGCAGAATTAGGCAAGGCCGCCAGAAAGCTGGTGGAGAATGAGCTGTGCGATGGCGTGATCATTGCCAAAACGCTTGCTGTCGTGACTGGCGAAACGATGCCGCCGCGGGTTCAGAAACTGCCATTCTTTGCCTGATATTATTCAGACATCACCACCAACCAAAGGGCCCGATTTCGGGCCCTTTTCTTTTTGCGGAAGAATCCCGTTGCACCTGCGTTTTTAATTTTGTATACAATATACATGAATTGCATTTGGTCCCATGACCAAACCGTTTGAACATTCATGGCGGGGTAGGTGAATTATCCAGCCATATCAGGAGGTTACTTTTCCATGCAGGTAAACTGGACTGGCGTTTTCCCCGCC
>NZ_LPVX01000010.1:0-33004 GCF_001613785.1 Thalassospira sp. MCCC 1A02491
ACACCGGCGCATCTGACTTTGGCACCGACACCACGTTCGGCACCAGCGGTATCAACTCTGCAACCGGCAATGTTGTTGGTATGGCTGCCGACAATGGTCAGCAGCTTGCAACCAGCATCGAGTTCCAGGTTGGTGGTGGCAACACCGCAAACGACCGCCTCTCGATCAACTTGACTGCTGTTGACTCAGAAGCGCTTGGCACCGGCTCTGCTGGTACTGAAAGCTCTCTGAGCGACCTTGGCGCGAACGCAATTAACACTGCTGCTTCGGCACAGAATGCAGTTGAAGTTGTGACCCGCGCGATTGACGACTTGCAGCGTGCACGTGCTGCGGTTGGTACTTCCCAGAACCGCCTGGACTTTGCTGGTCAGAACCTTGCTTCCACGCAGGAAAACACTGAATCAGCTCGTTCGACCCTGCTTGACCTTGATGTGGCTGCGGAAATGACCGCTTTCACCTCCAAGCAGATCCTGGTTCAGTCCGGTGTGGCCATGCTCGCACAGGCAAACCAGATGCCGCAGAACCTGCTGCGTCTGCTCCAGTAATCCTGGCGACCTGAAAATTCACGAAAAGGCGGCCTGTTGGCCGCTTTTTTTTATTTCGTGGTGACCAACACCACCTTCCGGCCTTGGCGCGCATGAGCTCCGCAGGGAACGACTACAGCTCCTCGCCCCTCGCGCCCCGTTGACGTCACACCATCACCGAATACGAAACTGCCCTGCTGCTTGCCTCGAAATTGTAAACCGACTGCAACCGCACGACACAGTACCCACAACCAGAACAGCCACAAGCATACCTATACGAATGACGTCTCCTGCATTGCAGCATACAGCACCCGAGTAAATCCAGCTTGGATTCGCCTTGCAATCTGCGACTTTGCCAATCGGTCAATATTTTTCCGCCCACTAACCTTTTGTTTTTTATGATTAACTACAGATTAATTTTTTCACTGGACAGGCAACTAACCTAAAAGTATATTTCATCTTACCTGTAGTTTCGCTTTTGTTGCCATGTAGGACAGCAAAAGCAGTTCTGGCAAATGTGCCGGATACGAACAGCAAGATGTTGTTCAGAGCTGTCCAAGTAGGAGATGCGTCATGGCTCTTAATATTATTTCGAACTATGCTGCGAACGTAGCACACCGTAACCTTTCGGCTTCTGACACGATGGCGACCCGTTCGCTGTCGAAATTGTCGTCCGGTACGCGTGTGGTTTCCGCGCGCGATGACGCAGCTTCCATGGCCATTGGCGCCCGCTTGAATGCGACGACCGAGGCCCTTAAAACCGCTTCTGTTAACGTTGGCCAGGCCAACTCGATGCTCCAGATCGCCGATGGCGGCATGGCAACCATCGATAACATCCTTGTGCGTATGAAAACGCTGGCTGTTCAGGCATCCTCTGGCAACCTTTCCGACACCGAGCGCGGCTTCCTGAACGATGAATTTGTTCAGTTGCGTGAAGAAATCGACCGTATCGCATCATCGACCAACTTCAACGGCATTCAGTTGCTGGGTGACGGTGGCGATGTGGCGTTTGAGTTCGGTGATCTGGCAGCCGGCCAGCAAGGTCAGGCCCTCGTCCCCGTGAACGGTTTTGACAATTTTGCCATCACCGACAACAATTACTGGGCGACTGATGCCAATACCAACACAGTCACTGACAACAGTTTTGAAGTGAATATAAATTACGGCGTAGGCGACCAGGTCATCATGACCGTCACCAGCCTTATTGATGGCGCTGCTGATCGCACGCAATCAATTGATATCACGGACTTCAGAACCGGTGGCACGACTGCAATTGCCGCCGGCGGAAATGCGACGCTTAATTTTGACGAGCTGGGTCTGACTTTCACAGTCAACACCAACTTCTCGACGTCTGTTGCTGCTATTCGCGCTGACAATACCGGCGCATCCGACTTTGGCACCGATACAACCTTTGGCGCGAGCGGCATCAACTCCGCAACCGGCAATATCGTATCCATGGCAGCCGATAACGGTCAGCAGCTTCAGAGTTCCATCGAATTCCAGGTTGGCGGTGGCAACACCGCAAATGACCGTCTTTCGATCACCCTGAATGCGGTTGATTCCGATACGCTGGGTGCCGGTGCGCTGGGAACCCAGACATCGTTGCAGGACCTTGGCGCGACTGCGATCAGCACCGCGGCCAATGCGCAGTCTTCGGTTGAAGTTGTCACCCGCGCGATTGACGATCTTCAGCGCGCACGTGCAGCCGTGGGTACATCCCAGAACCGTCTGGACTTTGCGGGACAGAACCTTGCAACCACGCAGGAAAACACTGAATCTGCCCGTTCGACCCTGCTTGACCTTGATGTTGCGGCCGAGATGACCGCCTTCACCTCCAAGCAGATCCTTGTTCAGTCCGGTGTAGCAATGCTTGCGCAGGCAAACCAGATGCCGCAGAATTTGCTGCGTCTGTTGCAGTAAGCACGCTGTCTCACTTGGGCACGTCCATGTTGGATTGCCTTTGTAATTCAACAAGACATCCTGCTGTCACAGGATGGCGGCTTAGGAGCTTAGGAAAATGGAAGTTGTAAACAACAGTTATAGTTCACCGGGTTCAGCGGGCAGCAGTTACGCTGCTGCGTCGCCTGCACCTGCCCCGAAAATCGACACGACTGCGGCAAGCACTGCTGCGAAGTCGGCTGAAAAGCAGTCTGCTGTTCCCAAAGAATTGCAGGACGCGCTGGCAAGCCTTGATCTGCCTGATGTCGCTGACGGATCGGCACGTGTCGAGCTGAACTTTAACCAGGACACCGGTCGTGTTGTCGCAAAGGTTACCGATCGCGTAAGCGGCGATGTCCTGCGTGAAATCCCGTCCAAAGAGTTGCAGCAACTGTTTTCCCAGATGCGCGAATATCTTGGCAGCTTCGTGGACGAAGAAATTTAACGGGACCAGCGGGCACATCAGGCACGGTTTTTGCAAACATTTCGGACATATACGTCCGCACATAGGCAAAATCGACCGGGCGCGCCCAAGGAGCTAAACCAATGAGCAGCTTGAATTTAAATAACATCTATGTTGGCGATAACGGCCGCGTCCAGTTGTCTGGCGGCTCATCCAACATCGATTTCGTCGACACCGTCGACCAGATGATTGCTGCCCGTCGTATTCCTGCGGACAATCTTGAAAAACGCATCGAAGCCAACGACGAAAAAATTGCCGCCCTGAAAGAGCTGCAAACCCTTGTTGGTACGCTCAAGGATTCCATGGCGAACCTTTATGGTGCGACCAGTTTCGACAAATCGAAGAACATCTTCGAAGCAAAACAGATTTTCGCCGCCTCGAACGGCAGCGACGCCGGCTCCCTGATGGGGGTTACCGCGACCAATGCTGCGGCGACCGGAAGCTATAAGTTCGAAATCGTCGATGTCGCAAGCAAGCACAAGCTGTCCAGTGATACCCAGGCCGTCGCGGCAAGCGCAGACGTCACCGGTCTTACCGGCACCGGCAGCTTCACCGTTACCGGTGGCGTGGGCAGTTCGTCGATCACGGTTTCGGCTGGCGATACGCTGCAGGATATTCGCGACAAGATCAACAACGTCAAGGACACCACCGGCGTTCAGGCGTCTGTTATTAAGGTTTCAGCGACCGAAAGCACGATCATCTTCACTTCGACCGAAGAAGGCGTTGATAACCGGATGTCCTTTAGTGACGATACCGGTAACGTCCTGCAAAGTCTGGGTATTCTGACCGACCCAACCACGATCAACGCGGCCAATGTGATTGACGATGGCAATAATGCCTCCATCACGCTTGACGGCATTACCGTTACCCGTGGCACCAACGAATTTTCCGATCTGATCGATGGCCTGACCATCAGCCTTTATGATGCCGAACCAGGCACCGAAATCACGATCGAGATCGAACAGGACCTGAATCAGGCGAAAACGGCAATCCTTGACTTTGTTGATGCCTATAACGCGGTTCAGACCTTTATCAACGAAAAGACCTTTGTCGATCCGACCACCGGCGAAGCATCCGAAGACGCGATCCTGCTTGGCAATACGTCTGTCAAAAGCATTGAGTCCGCACTTCAGCAGATTGCCGGCTCCTTTGCCAATGGTGTAACCGACCGTGCGGGCAAGGATGACTATTCGGTGCTGGCTGAAATCGGTCTGGATTTCGTCGCCTATGGCTCGAACGAGGACCCGCTTGTCAGCAAAACCATCGAAGTCGATGAAGCAGCCCTGAATGCGGCCCTGCTTAATGAGCCCGATGAGGTGATGGAACTGTTCCTGTTCCGCGGGAAATCGAACAATTCCGACGTCACCATGACCGGCTTTAGCAACAAAACCAATGCCGCGACCTATGATTTCAACATCAATGCGTCCGGCGGTGCCATCACCAGCGTGACCTATGACATCACGGTTGATGGCGTGACCACGACGGGCAAAAACGCCGTTGTGACCGGGAACAGCATTCGTACAGCCGATGGTCTTCGCCTGATTTATGGTGGCGATGGTCTGGCAAACGACACGGCCACTGTGACCACATCTGTTGGTATTGGTGCGCAGTTCTATTTTGAACTCGACTCAATCCTGGATGATGAAAACGGCACATTGACCCAGGCAATTTCGGATCTCGAAACGCAAAACACGTCCTATGACGAAAAAGTTGAGCGGATCGACGACCGCCTTTCCCGACAGCGAGAAGTCCTGATGGATCAGTTCATTGCGATGGAATCTGCCCTCGCACGGATGAAGAACATTCAGAGCTCTCTCGACGAATTGATGGCTGCAGGTAAAGATAGTAGTTAACTTTTCCATGCCATACATGCACACTAAAGAGACGCGTCGCATACCAAGGAGTGTCGCATGAATGAACACGCCGCCCAAACGTACAAGCACCAGCAGGTCAATACAGCTTCACCCGCCAAGATGGTGTATATGCTGTTCGAAAAGACCCTGTCGCGCTTGCAAGAGGCAAAGAACGCGATTGAGCGCAACGACATTCAGGGGCGCTGCAACGCCAATTGCAGCGCACAGGAACTGATTGCCCATCTTTCAAATACGCTGGATATGGAACAGGGTGGCGAAATCGCCGCCAATCTGGAGCGCCTTTATGCGCATTGCCTGATCCGCTTGATGGATGTTGATCGCAAGAATGACCCGGCACCTGCCGATGAAGTCGCCCGTCTTCTGACACCGCTTCGTGATTCCTGGGCTGCCTTGGCTGAAAAAAGCGAAGGCGAACTGCGTCAGGCCATCATGATTGCCCAGCAAGACCGCCCGACACCCGCCGCATCCGAACAGATCGAAGCACCGGATACGGCATCGGGCAGCGAAGAAGCCCCGGCACCGGCAAAATCGGGCCTGTCAATTTCGGCCTGATCCGGATCGCGGAAACAAATTCGGTCATCTGACCCGCATGAAGGCCCCGACATATTTGTCGGGGCCTTTTGCATGTCTGAACCACGCCATTCGTTGCGGCTTTCCTGAAACAGGATCATTTTTGCCCGGTGTCCCAGGACAGGCAGGTCGGGCAAAAATTTCCCCTGTCGGCAACAGCCCGCTAAGGCGCTGAAATTCTATACAATTTGTTAACACCTGAAACTGGCCCGGCGCTTGCACATGTTCTGACACTGTTTCCAAAAGGACCAAGGTCATGAACAGCTCTGCGATTACAAACAGCACCATGCCAACCATCTCCATTCCGGGCTCAACCGCCAGTGAAAGTGCGGGTTCGGGCTTTGGCGATGTCATGGCAGCGATCACGGAAAACTGGTCGGAGCGCAAAAGCCAGATCAAATATGACACGGCAAAATCTGCCCAGAGCACCTGGGACGATAGCCGCGCAGACAGGCATGCCGATCGCGGCGTTGAAAATGACGATGCCAAAAGTGCATCACGTTCCGATGACAAACGCGATGATGAACCGATGCGCGCAGAGCGCAATGACCGCGACGATCATGGCAAAACCGATGATCGCAAGGCAGATGACAATCGCGATGTCGATACCAGCAGCCGTGATGCCGACCGCGCTGAGGATCAAACCCAAAGCGCAGATAGCGATCAGCCTTCTGACGAAAATGTCGCGGCCTCTGATGATGATGGCGCACCGTCGGAAGATGGAAAATCTGCCGCTGGCGATAAAGAAACTGCCGAAGGTGACGACACCCAGGTAGAGCTTGCCGTAACCGATCCCAATCAGCCCGCCCAGACCGTCCCTCTTCCGGGATCGCAGCAGGCGATTGATCTGGCCAAAGCACAGGCCGCCGCATCGCAATCAATTAATGCAAATGCCGGCATCAACGGCCAGAACGGCACACCGGCAAACGGTCAGGTCAATCCGGGAATGGCCGCCAATGCAGCTGCCAGCGATGGCACGACCGACGGCCTGATGAGTTCAACAGCACTCTCGCAGCCGGCCGCCGCTTCATCAGCAAAAATGGCGATGAATGGCGTGGATACGACCGCCGGTGATGATGTCTCGTCTGATAAATTCCTGTCGCGCATTGTTGATGCAATGAGCGCCGATGGCAAAGCCAAAACCGACGCAACAGGCATCACCAACGCAACGGTCAATGGTCAGTCGGTAAACGCCAATGGTGCACAGTCAACCGCAACCAACCCGGCACAAACCGCCCAGGCAGCCCAGCAAGCCATGGCCGCAGCAGCCGGTGCCCAGAACATGCAAAATGCAGCTGGCAGCCCGCAGGCACAGGCTAATGCCGCTGCAAATGGCACAGTAACAGCAGCCGGCGCAAGCGAAGCAACCGCCCAGACCGCGCCGGGACAGCTCAACAGCACCAACAGCCTGCATCAGACCAATACCGGCGGCCAAACCGCACAGACCGCGCGTCAGGCCCCCGCCCAGCAGGTCCAGCAGCAGGTTGCCGTGTCGATCAAAAACGCCGCCAGTGACGGTGTTGATAAAATTTCGGTCCAGCTTCGCCCCGAACATCTCGGGCGGGTGGATGTGAAAATGGAGATCGGCCACGATGGCCGTATCCAGGGTGTCATTCAGGCAGATACACGCGAAACACTGGACATGTTGCGCCAGGATTCCCGTGCATTGCAGCAGGCTCTTAAGGATGCCGGCCTGAATGCAGACAGTCAGAGCTTCACCTTTGAACACAGAGATCAAGGTGGCCGGGGTCAGGAAGGCCAGAGCCAATCTCGGATGACCGCCAACCAGGGCAGCAGCCCGGGCGATGGCGACATCCTGAGCGGAGCCGAACTCGCCGAACATGTTGGCATTGGCTATGGGATCAATCCCAACGGCCTTGTCGATATTCGGATCTAGGAAAGGTAGAGGGAACTTCCCATGGCCATTTCATCCCTAACCAACGTTGGTCTGTCCCAAAGCGATACCAACGCCGCGTCCAGCAGCTCGGCAAGCCAGCTTGCGCAGAACTTTGATACGTTTCTGACGCTTCTGACCACCCAGCTCAAGAACCAGGACCCGACCTCGCCGATGGAAAGTGATAAATTCACCGACCAGTTGAGCCAGTTCGCCCAGGTTGAACAGGGTATCCAGAGCAACAAGAACCTCGAAGACCTGATTGCGATGCAAAGTCAGCAGCGTCAGCTTTCTGCCCTGTCCTATGTCGGGGCCGAAATCGAAGCCGTTGGTGATACCAACTGGCTCGAAGAAGGCGGCGAGCTGAAATACAAATACAACGTTTCGCCCGAAGTTCCGCGTCTGCAACTGCAGATTCAGGATCAGAGTGGCAAAACCATCTATTCCGAAGAACTTACCGATGTGTCCGGTCTGCAGTCCTTTACCTGGGACGGCAAAAACAATAGCGGCGTCGAACAGGCAGCCGGGGCCTATACCCTGGTTCTCAAGCCGATGGCCGCAAACGGCGACACATTCCAGACTGACAAAGGCAAACCTGCATCTGTTGCCATTGGCATCATCGGGTCTGTCGATAGTGTCGATATCGACGATAGCGACATCTATCTCCGCATTGGTGACGTCTCTGTACCGTTCTCCACCCTTACCAACGTCAAGCTGGGTGCGAGCTCTACAGATACGAACACTGGCGGCAATGATACCGGAAGTGACGAACAGGACGAAGCAGCCTGAGGGCTTTCTTCCGATTTTGATCAACACCCTGTAAGTGCAGGAGAAGAAAAATGAGCCTTTTTGGTGCAATGATTTCCGGTGTATCCGGCCTGAACGCGCAGTCGCAGAACCTGGGCGTCATTTCGGACAACATCTCGAACCTTAATACCATCGGGTACAAGGGTACGGTTGGTCGTTTTTCGACCCTGGTGACGGAATCCGCCACCAACACCCGTTACACCCCAGGCGGTGTCTTGTTTCACCCGACAGCCCTGATCAGCAAGCAGGGCTTGCTTCAGGCAACGTCATCGACCACGGCAGCCGCAATTTCCGGCGACGGTTTCTTTATCGTCCGCGACAATGCGAACCCGGGCACGAATGACGAACTGTTCTTTACCCGCGCCGGTGACTTCAAGCCTGATGATGACGGCTATCTGCGCAATACGGCGGGCTACTATGTTCAGGGTTGGGCAACCGACCGTGAAGGTACCCTTCTTGATGCGAACGGTAACACCACGACATCAAACAGCTCGGCTGTTACCGACCTTCAGGTTCTCGACATCAACTCGATCCTGACGGCTGCAGCTTCGACGACCTCGATCGAGTTTGGTGCGAACCTTAACGCTGACGAAACCGCTGTGACAGGTGGCACCGCCACCTCGACCACGACCGGTATCGACTATGACACCACCGACCTGACCACCCTTGCCGGTATCAACAACGGTGACCAGTTCAGCATCACCCACAACGGTACGACAACCAACATCACGATCAGTACCGGTGACACGCTTGAAGATCTGGCCGCTGCCATCAGTGCCGTGACAGGGATTAATGCGACAACCACCACGACGGGCACCAACGATACCCTGACCCTGACTGCCGCCTTTGCCGATCAGGGCGTGACCTTTGCCAACGTGACCGGCACGCCGTTCAGTGCAACCGGCATCACGGTTCCGGGTGTCCCGGGCACCCTGGCACCGACCTATGTTGCTGGTAACCTTGCAACCGGCACGGTTGCCGAAGACAACACCATGCCTGTCACGATTTATGACTCGCTGGGTTCGGCCCATACGGTCAACCTTCAAGTCGTGAAACTTGGTCAGAACCGCTGGGGCTTTGAGCTGACCGGCAACACCACAGCTGGTGAACTCGACGCGACAGATCACCCGAACGGTCTTATTCAGGCCGGTATCATCACCTTTGACGGGTCGGGCAACCTTCAGACCTTTACTGGTGTTGCAGCAACCATCGGCGGTGTGACTGTCGGTACAACCGGTGATCTGGCCGATGCCGATATTTCTGCGGAATGGACCAACGGTGCCGATGACAGCACCTTCAGCCTTGATTTCGGGACCATCGGCCTTGGTAACGGTATCACGCAGTTTGCTGCCGGTGCCGATGCCAACGGTAACCTTGTCAATTACACCACCCACTTCATCAACCAGAACGGCGCACAGGCCGGGACCATGGTGAACTACGCCCTGACCGAAGAAGGCTTCCTGCAAGTCGAATTCGCCAACGGTGTGAAACGCCCGGTCTACAAGCTGGCAATCGCCACCTTCGAGGCCCCCGATGAAATGGAAAACCACACTGGTAACGTTTATCGCCAGACGCGTGAATCGGGTGACTATCTGCTGCGTGAACCGGGCCTGAACGGTGCGGGTAACGTTGTGGCATCCGCCCTTGAAGGGTCGAACGTCGATCTCGGTGAAGAATTCACCAACATGATCGTGACCCAGCGTGCCTTCTCGGCGAACACCAAGACGATTACCACGACCGATGAAATGCTCGACGAGCTGATCCGGATCAAACGGTAATTGATATCTGTTGCAGGGCGTTAGCCCGCCCTGCGATGTTCTGCTTTTACAGGGACTCGCCCGGCACTTGTGCCGGGCTTCTTTTTGGCACAATGACTCACTACATTAAACGCAGGCCAAACCGGTCAACAAAGATACAAATGATTCAAATCACTGGTGAATTTGAATCACGCAACTGGGCAAAAATTGCCGGTTGTTAACCTGTTCTTCAGCATGGAGAACTATTCGTTGTTGATGCTGGTCGAATTCCGTATGGACCGACCCGCATCGGGGACAGTGGTTAAATTTGGTTTCGGAGCAGTCGAACGTGGGCGGCTTGTTGCAGACACTCAAGAGTCTTGGACCTACACGCCTGATGGCCATCAGCGGCGTGGGTGTGTTGCTGCTTGTATTCTTTGCCTTCCTGATTTTGCGTGTATCCGCGCCGAATATGGAACTGCTTTATCGCGATCTGTCGCCGGCTGATGCCAGCCAGATAGTTAACCGTCTCGAAGATCAGCAAGTCCAGTATCAGCTTCTGAATGGCGGCACGGAAATTCTGGTTCCCGCCGATCAGGTCAACCGCATGCGCCTGAGCATGGCCGAAAGCGGCCTGCCCGCCGGCGGTTCTGTCGGCTATGAAGTTTTTGACAATTCCGACGGTTTTGGCGCCACCAGCTTTGAGCAGAACATCAACCATGTTCGTGCCCTGGAAGGCGAACTGGCCCGCACCATCGCATCGATCCAGTCAATCCAGCAGGCGCGTGTGCATCTTGTTCTGCCCAAACGTCAGATGTTCTCGCGCGAAACCCAGGAAGCCAGTGCATCGATCGCAGTCAAGATGTCCGGTGGTGAACTCAAACCAGAACAGGTTGTCGCCATCCAGCATCTGGTCGCGGCCGCCGTTCCGCAGTTGCAGCCAAGCAAGGTTTCGATCATCGACGAACGTGGTCGCCTTCTGGCGCGCGGCGATGGCGAACAGCAATCATCGACCTTCCTGACCCAGACGGCCGATGAAATGCGCATCCGCACCGAAAGCCGCCTGCGCAATACGATCGAAGATCTGCTGTCACGGTCGCTTGGATATGGCGAAGTGCGTGCCGAAGTTTCCGTTGAAATGGACTTCAACAAGGTCACCACTGCCGATGAACGGTTCAACCCGGATGAACGTGTGATCCGTTCAAGCCAGACGATCGAAGAAAACTCGACCAATTCCGAGACCGAAGGCACCGATCCGGTGACCCTGCAAAACAACCTGCCCGATCCCAACCTTGGCGGGGCCAACGGTGCCGGCGCCCAAAGTCAGGAAAGCCGGTCCGAGGAAACCGTAAATTACGAAATTTCCAAAACCACGACGACCCAGGTCAAGGAAATCGGCGAAATTTCACGCGTTACTGTCGCAGTCCTTGTCGACGGGACCTATACCACCGACGAGAATGGCGAACGTCAGTATCAGGAACGCTCCCCCGAGGATCTCGAAAAGATCGCAGCCCTTGTGCGCAGCGCGATCGGCTATGACCCGCAGCGCAGCGACCAGGTCGAAGTCATCAACATGCAGTTCGCCGATGCCGGTGATCTGTTCCCGGATGAAGAAATCGAGACCTTCCTTGGTCTGGACAAAGCCGAGATCTTCCGCATTGCTGAAATGCTAGTTCTGGCCATTGTCGCCATCCTGGTCATCCTGCTGGTGGTTCGCCCGCTTCTGACCCGTGCGTTTGAAACCCTGCCAAGTGCAGCGGACATGGCCCAGCGTCAGCTTCTGGCAGATGATATGACCGCCGAAGGCACACCGGCCCTTGAAGGACCGGCACCGGTTCCGATGGCACCGGGCATGGATGACGGCGAGGAACTGATCAACCTGTCACAGGTCGAAGGCCGCGTTAAGGCATCCTCGGTCAAGAAAATCGGCGAGATCGTGGAAAAGCATCCAGAAGAAGCTCTTTCGATCATTCGCAACTGGCTGTATCAGGAAAATTGATGTTCCGATCAGTCGACGGCTCACTGGCAGCCCTTTGGCTGCCTTCCTTTTGTCGCTCAAGGCGGTTTAACAGTTCGATATGACGGCCATTGAAAAGTTCACTTTTGCCCTAAGCTTCGACGACGCAGACAACGTGATCCGTTCTGCCGGCGATGATGATGAGCATTACGAGCTGGGCAAAAAGAAGAAAAAGAAAAAAGACGACACGCCACCGCCGCCCCCGGCCGTCTATACCGAAGAACAAGCCGCCCAGATGGTTGCCGAGGCCGAACAGAAAGGCCACGAGCAAGGCTATGCCGAAGGTCACGCCAAGGGGCTTGAACAAGGCTATCAGGAAGTCATGGCGTCGGTCGAAAAGGCCATCGGCGATGTTGAATCCGTAATTGCCGAAAAACTGGGCCAGATCGACGAACAGCAAAAACGCGCCAATGCCAAAATCAACGAAGACGCCATTCACGTTGCGCTTGGTGTCATTCGCAAACTGGCTCCGGCCTGGTCAAAGCAATATCAGCTTGTCGAAATCGAAGACATCATTCGCCAATGTCTGGCCAATCTGTTTGACGCCCCGAAAGTGATGATCAAGGTCAATCCGGAACTTGAAACCCAGTTGGTCGAAGTCGCCCATCGCATTGCGGAATCGCGGGGCTTTTCCGGCAAGGTCGTTGTTGTTGGCGAACCCGATGTCGCGGTTGGTGATTGCATGGTGTCGTGGGGCGACGGAACCGCTGTGCGTGACAGTGCGCGCGTCTGGTCTGAAATCAATGGCATTGTTGAAAATGCCCTGACCCTGCATGCCAGTGAACACGACCTGCCCGAAAGCGACATGGGTGACCCGGAAATTCAGGCCACACCCGCGCCGGAAAAACCGGCATCCCAAAACGCGCAGTCCGCACCAGACCAGGCGGCGACACCAACGCCTGCGCAAACATCTGCGCAAACCCCGGCAACAGCCGCACCGGAACAAGCAGCCACGGCACAACCCACCCCTGCCACAGCGCAGCCTGCTCAGCCTACTCCGCCCGCCCCGGCTAGCCAGCCTTCGCAGCCTGCGGCAACCGCACCTGCGGCACCTGCGCCACAACCAGCACCGCAATCCGCCAATCCGGGCCAACCGGCAAATCCGGGGGCACAGGCAACACAATCAAACAGCGCACCCGCATCGCCCCAACCGGGCCCGGCTGGCACGCCAACACAAACCCCGGCGCAGCCCGCCCCGACCCAGGCGCCTGGCAATGCGAAACCCGATATGGCAGCCGCGAATGCCGGTCCTGCACAAAATAGCGCAACAGGCCAAAACACCGCGCCCAAAGAAGGCGATGGCACCGACGCGCGGAATGTGCAAACATCGACAGATAATGCAATGCCGAAACCTGACAACGCACTGGAAAACCCGGCAGATCAGGCAAAAGCATCCGCACCTGGTACCCAACCGGCATCAGGATCCGCGGGCGAGACAAAAAACAACGAAGGGCAACCCACAACCGGACCGCAGGGCACTGGGGACACGACCGCCATGCAATCCGGACCGCAGGCCGCGCCACAGGCATCTCAGGGGCAGAACCAACCGCCTCGAAATGCTGCAACAGAACCGGCTGCGACGCCGACCGACGCCGAGAAGCAGGCTGCTGTGAAGCAACCGACCAAAGACGCAGGAGACGAAAATGGCTGATGATGACGATCTCGAACTCTCGGAACTCGACGACGATCATATCGAGTTGGAGGGCGAAGGTACCGAACTTCTTGCCGCTGCCGAAGCTGGAAGCGAGCAAATGAAGACATCCAAGGACCTTGAAGCCGTCTATGACATTCCCGTCCAGGTTTCTGCCGTCCTTGGAAAAGCAACCATGCAGGTCAGTCAGTTGCTGAAACTTGGTCGTGGTGCTGTCGTAGAGCTTGACCGCAAAGTTGGTGAAGCTATTGATATCTATGTGAACAACCGTCTGGTCGCACGTGGCGAAGTGGTGGTTGTGGAAGATCGTCTTGGTGTGACCATGACGGAAATCATCAAATCTGAGAAAAGCTAACGTAAGAGAGGATCTGCGACTATGGCCGAAGGGGGGACTAAAACGTCGTTTGACATTGCGACAGTCGGGGGACTGATCATCGGTTTTGCGCTGGTGATTGCCGCGATTATTTTCGGCGGCTCGCCGGGTGCCTTTATCGATATCCCTTCTGTGCTGATTGTTATCGGCGGTACGGCTGCGATCACCGCGGTCAGTTTTGCACTGGGCGAGTTTCTTGGCTCGGGCAAGATCCTGATGCGGACGATTTTCCATAAGTCGCGCAATCCTGCGGATGCGGCGCTGCAAATCCTGCAGCTGGCCGAAATCGCCCGTAAAGGTGGCGTGCTTTCCCTTCAGGGGCATCTCGACAGTCTGCAAAGCGAAGAATATCTGTGGAAAGGCCTGTCGCTGGTTGTTGACGGCACGCCGGCCGAAGAAGTCGAAGCGATCATGCGCAAAGACATGAATGCCACCATCGGCCGCCACCAGAAAGGTGCGAACATCATGAAAAAGGCCGGTGACGTTGCCCCGGCCATGGGCCTGATCGGGACGCTGATCGGTCTGGTGCAGATGCTTGGCAACCTTGATGATCCGTCGTCAATCGGTCCGTCCATGGCGGTTGCGCTTCTGACCACCTTCTATGGCGCGGTTCTGGCCAACATGGTGTTCATGCCGCTTGCCGGTAAACTTGAACGTAACTCGAGCGACGAAGAACTTCTGAATTCGGTCTATATGGTCGGCGCTGTTTCCATCGGCCGTCAGGAAAACCCGCGCCGTCTGGAAATGCTGATCAACTCGATCCTGCCGCCGTCAAAACGCGTCAGCTATTTCGATTGATCTGAAACGTGAATATTCCGGCCCCGAAAACCGTCCATTTGGGCAGGTCGCCGGGGCCATCTGGAAATGATCGGAAAGAGATGAGACTATGCAGGTACTGATCGTTGGTGGACTGGGCGGACAGATAGGCGCAGCCAGCAAGATCGCAATGGCGCGCGGCGCATCGGTCCAGCTGGCCGAAAGCGTCACGACTGCGCTTAATATCCTGCGGGCAGGCAACCGCATTGATCTGGTGATGGCCGATATCGCCCTTGATGTGGCTGCACTGATCGATGCGATCAGCAAGGAACGCATCAATGTTCCGGTGGTTGCATGCGGCATTGGCAATGACGTCAATGGTGCGGTCAATGCGATCAAGGCCGGTGCCCAGGAATTCATCCCCCTTCCGCCCGAAGCAGATCTGATTGCGGCCATCTTCGAAGCTGTGACCGAAGAAAGCCATGCGCTGATCCATCGCGATGCGCGCATGGCCGAAACGCTGCGTCTGGCAGCCCAGGTTGCCAACAGTTCGGCCTCTATCCTGATTACGGGGGAAAGCGGCACGGGCAAGGAAATCATTTCACGCTACGTCCATCGCAAATCAAACCGTTCGGACAAGCCGTTTGTTGCGGTCAACTGTGCTGCCATCCCTGATAACCTTCTTGAATCCGAACTGTTCGGTCATGAAAAAGGGGCCTTTACCGGCGCGCAGGCCCGGCGTATCGGCAAGTTTGAAGAAGCCAATGGCGGGACCCTTTTGCTTGATGAAATCAGCGAAATGGATGTCCGTCTTCAGGCCAAGCTTCTGCGTGCGATCCAGGAAAAGGAAATCGACCGTCTGGGTGGCAAAACCCCGGTCAAGGTCGATGTCCGAATTCTTGCGACCTCGAACCGCAATCTCGAGGCCGAAGTCAATGCCGGCAACTTCCGCGAAGATTTGTATTTCCGCCTGAATGTCGTCAATCTTGATATTCCGTCCTTGCGCGAACGCCCCGACGACATTCCGGTTCTGGCCGAATTTTTCGTCAAGAAATACTCCGATGCCAATGATGTGCCGATCCGCCCGATCAGCCCGCTGGCCATCCAGCGCCTGCTGTCCCATCACTGGCGCGGCAATGTGCGCGAACTTGAAAACACCATGCACCGTGCCGTTCTGATCGCCGGTCCCGATGAAATCGGGCCCGAGGCCATCATGCTGTCGGGCACCGGCAGCAGCGAACCCGCACGCACCCAGACAAGCCCGGATGCGCAATCGCCCGCACCGGCGGCCCCAGCTTCCCCGACATCCCCGGCATCAGCACGCGCGAGTTCGGCCTATGCCAATGCGAATGCGGCCTATGGGGCGGCATCATCGGCCTATCAGTCCGGCACGCCGGCACCAGCACAACCAACGCCACAGGCCCCGGTCGAACCGGCACATACCACGCCCGATGAAAATGGGTCCGATGCGAATGACACCGACACAGGCAATGGAAATGGAAATGGAAATGGCAATGGCAATGACGGGTCCATAACCGCCGCCCTTGTCGGGCGTACCGTGGCCGATGTTGAACGCGATCTGATCATTGATACCCTGAAACATTGCTTTGGCAACCGTACGCACGCGGCCAATATTCTGGGCATTTCGATCCGCACATTGCGCAACAAATTGCGCCAATATACCGACGAAGGTCTGGCAGTTCCCGCGCCGGGTGACGGCCAGGACTGACGATGACATCCGGCTTTGCGCGCCCCATATCAAAGGGAACCAACAAAAGCGCAAGCGACACAGAGCAACCAACAGGATAACAAGCAAACACCATGGCCGAAGGTCAAGATATCACACCGACTGGTTCTGGCGGCTCTGACGGCCAGGGTGGCGGTGCGTCCGGAGGCATAAATTTCGGCGCCGTGCAGTCGCGTGTTGCATCGGCAATGAAGCGTGGCGATATCGCCATGGCGCTTGGATTTATCATGATCCTTGTGGTCATGATGTTCCCGATGCCGCCATGGCTGCTTGATTTCATGCTGGCATTATCGATCAGTTTTTCCGTGCTGATCCTGATGACGTCGCTGTTCATTCAAAAGCCGCTTGAATTCAACTCGTTCCCGACCATCCTTCTGGTCGCGACATCGCTTCGACTGGCTCTGAACATTGCGACCACACGTCTGATCCTTGGTCATGGTCATGAAGGCACACATGCCGCCGGTGCCGTGATCGAGGCCTTTGGCAGCTTCCTGATTTCGGGCAATTTCGTCATCGGGATCATCGTTTTTGCCATCCTTGTCATCATCAACTTTGTCGTGATCACCAAGGGTTCTGGGCGTATCGCCGAAGTTGCCGCCCGCTTTACCCTTGATGCCATGCCCGGCAAACAGATGGCGATTGACGCCGATCTGTCATCGGGCCTGATCAACGAAGAACAAGCCAAGGCACGCCGTAAGGAACTCGAAGACGAAAGTTCGTTCTTCGGTTCTATGGATGGTGCATCCAAATTCGTTCGTGGTGATGCGGTTGCCGGTATTCTGATCACCTTTATCAACGTGGTTGGCGGCATCATCATCGGTACCGCACAGATGGGCCTCTCACTGGGTCAGGCAACGGAAACCTATACCATCCTGACGGTGGGTGACGGCCTGGTATCGCAGATCCCCGCCCTGATCGTCTCGACCGCGGCCGGTCTTCTGGTCACCAAGGGTGGTCTTGATGGCGCAACCGAAAAGGCCGTCTTTGGCCAGGTCAGTAACTATCCCGCTGCCCTTGGCGTTGCCGCCGCCCTGATGGCGGGCATGTCGCTTTTGCCGGGCATTCCGATGGTCTGGTTCCTTGGTCTGGCGGTCGGCCTTGGCTATCTGGCCTATTACATGGGCAAGCGCCAAAAGGCTGCCGTCGTCCAAGAACAGATGAAAGAAAGCCAGGCCGCCGCAGAAGCCGCCGCCCCACCGCCCGAAGAACCGATCGCCAATGCGCTTCGCATGGATTATGTGCGGCTTGAACTGGGCTATGGCCTGCTGTCGCTGATCAGTACCGAACGCGGTCAGAAACTGACCGACCAGATCAAGGCCCTGCGCCGTCAGCTTGCCGGTGACATGGGCTTTGTCATGCCCTCGGTCCGTATTCAGGACAATATGCAGCTTCCAGCCAATACCTATGTGCTGCGCGTCAAGGAGATCGAGGCCGGCCGTGGTGATTTGCGCCCGAACATGTTGCTGGTGATGGACCCGCGCGGCGAGGAAATCACCCTGTCGGGTGAAAAGACCATGGAGCCGACCTTCAACCTGCCGGCCATGTGGATCGAACAGGGCATGAAGGAAGAAGCCATGTTCCGCGGCTATACCGTGGTTGACCCGCAAACCGTGATCACGACCCACATTACCGAAGTGATCAAGGACCACATGCCCGAATTGCTGTCTTATGCCGAAACGCAAAAGCTGCTTGATGAACTTGACGAAGATCAGAAGAAACTGGTCGAAGACATCGTTCCGGGTCAGGTCTCGGTTGGTGGTGTTCAGCGTGTTCTGCAAAACCTGTTGACCGAACGCGTATCGATCCGCGATCTGCCGACCATTCTCGAAGGGATTGCGGAATCCACCGCCTTTACCCGTAACCCGACCTTCATGACCGAACATGTGCGTTCGCGCCTTGCGCGCCAACTGTCGGATGTGAACACCAATCAGGATGGCGTCATTCCGCTCGTGACCATGTCACCGCAATGGGAACAGATCTTTGCCGAAAGCCTTGTCGGTTCCGGCGAGGAAAAGCAGCTTTCCATTCCGCCAAGCCAGCTTCAGGAATTCATCAACAAGGTCCGCACGACATTTGAACGGCTGGGCATGATGGGGGAATCACCGGTTCTTTTGACCAGCCCGGGCATTCGTCCCTATGTGCGCTCGATCGTTGAACGGTTCCGCCCAAGCACCGTGGTCATGTCGCAGAACGAAATTCATCCCAAGGCACAATTGAAAACACTGGGGCAGGTCTGATGATCAACAACATCATGACCACCGGCATTGTGGTCAGGGAAATGACAGGGGGGATTGATGCGTCTTAAGACCTTTACCGCCCCGACAATGACCGAGGCCATGGCCCTTGTAAAAGACCACATGGGCGCAGATGCCATCATCGTTTCGACCCAGGACATCCCGGGAAGCGGCGTGCGCCTGACTGCGGCCCTTGATCGCGATCCTGATTTTGATGACGATATTGCCCCTGCCCCGGCCTTGCAGGAACAGCTCGAAACCGCAGAAGCCGCCTTGACGCGGCATAATTTGCCGGAACGGCTGCGCATTCGCCTGTGTGACATCATGGCCCGCGAAACCGCGGCCGCATCTGCGCAGCAACTTCTGGCCGGTGCGCTTGATGAAATTTTTGATTTCTCGCCGCTGCCGGAAAAAAACACGCCGCGCGCCCTGGCGTTTGTCGGCCCGCCCGGTTCGGGCAAGACACTGGCCGTTGCCAAAACGGCTGCGCGTGCAGTGATGAAAAAACGCAAAGTTGCAGTTCTTTCAACCGATTACAAACGGGCTGGCGGCATCGCGCAGCTTGAAGCTTTTACCCGTATTCTCAAGGTCGAGCTGCTTCAGGCAAAGTCACCCGATGAACTTAAATCGCGCTTTGCCGATATCCGCGAAGCCGATGTGATCCTGATCGATACGGCAAGCTGCAATCCGTATCTTGAAACCGATATTGGCACGCTTTGTGAATTCATGAAGGCAATTCCGAGTGAACCGATACTGGTTAACCCGGCAGGGATTGATGCCTATGAGTCAGCCGATATCGCCAATGCCTTTGCTGATGGGGGGGCGACGCGTGTCATGATATCGCGTCTTGATGTTGCCGCCCGCCTTGGTGGTGCGCTATACGGTGCGGATTCAGGAAATCTTTCCCTTTGCAATGTCAGTATGACAGCCCAGGTTGCGGACGGCCTGACCGCGCTAAGTCCCCTTGCCTTGGCTAAACTTCTGATACCGTCCCATCGCGCTGACACCGCAAAACCGAGCTTCTCCGAGGTCGTGAAATGACTACCAAGTCTGATGCTGTACCCAAAACTGCCCCGCGCACCAGAGGCCGCAATGTTCTTGCCGTCGCGTCTGGTAAAGGCGGCGTGGGCAAGACCTGGTTTTCCATTACGCTCACCCATGCAATGGTGCTCGAAGGGCATAACGCGCTTCTGTTTGACGGCGACCTTGGCCTGGCCAATATCGACATTCAGCTTGGCCTGATGCCCAAGCATGATCTGGGCGGTGTCATTTCCGGGCGCATCAGCCTGAAAGACGCCATCACCCATTTCCCCGATGGCGGTTTTGACATCATTGCCGGTCGCAGTGGTTCGGGCAGTCTGGCCAACCTTCCGGCCAGCCGTTTGCAGGCCCTTTCCGATGATCTTCTGCAAACCGGGAAATCCTATGACAAGGTCCTGATTGATCTTGGTGCGGGCGTTGATCAGGGCGTGCGCCAGATGACCGGCCTTGCCAATACCGTAATTGTCATCACCAATGGCGATCCGACGTCACTGACCGATGCCTATGCCTTTATCAAGATCACCCATATGGCCCGTCCGAAAACAGATATCCGGGTGGTGATCAATATGGCCAAGGACAAAAAAGAAGGTCAGGCGATCTATAACAAGCTGCTCAAGGCGTGTGAGGGCTTCCTCAAAATTTCGCCACCGCTGCTTGGCGTTATTCGGGCCGATGCGCGCGTTTCGGAATGCATTCGCAATCAGACGCCGCTTTTGACCCGCCATCCGAATTGCGATGCCGCCCGTGACATAGAAGCCATCGCCCAGACCCTCCTGGACGAGGAGTAACCTTGTCATGACCCTCCCGCCACAGGCTATCTCGCCCGGAACCGCGGTCGGTGGGCAGGCCTCGGCGGGCGGAACGACAGGACAGGCATCCCAGGGCTCGGTCCCGGCCCAGGTCACGGCAACCGTGACCAGCGCGACCTCGCAACAGGTTGCCGCTGCCCTTGCAAAGCTGCCGGTTGAAACGCTGCTTCAGGCATCCGTCCAATCACAATCGGGCAATCAACTGACCCTTGCCACAGCACTTGGGCAGGTTACGGTCAAACTTCCCAGCGCCTTGCCAACAAATCTCGGTGATCTGCTTTGGGCGCGCTTGCCGACATCAAATGCCGCCACCAGTTCGGCAACAATGGGTGCGACCAATCCCGGTGATGGCTTGCGCCTGCAATTGCTGCCGCAAACATTGATGCCCGGATCATCGGCTATGTCGGGCAGTCTGGCATCTGGCAATATCGGTGCGACCACCCTTACCCCCGGCCAGACATTCAATGCGGTTACCACCTCTGTCCTGACGATGCCGAATGGCACGCAATTGCCCGCCGGCAGTCAGACACAGGTGATTTTTCTTGGTCAGGGCACGGTCACGGCTCAACAGGCTGCCAATGTTCTGAATGCGGCGGGAGGAATGGCCGGTGGCACGGTTGCCGTGGCAACACCGGGGGCTGGTATCGCCCCGACAATTGCCGCACAAACCGCAGCCGGACAGGCACCGGGCTTGTTGCTGAGCGGGACGGTCTTGCCCCCTGACAGTGCCGAGGCCCGCCTGCTGCCACAGGGTTTTACCGCCCTTCGGACGTCAGCCGGGATTGTCGGCATCAAATTGCCGGTTCCGGCACCGACCGGTGCGACCCTGTCATTCAGTGTTGATGCCGCGGGCAGCGGGCGCGTTGCCACCTCCATGCCGATGACCGAGGCCGACCTGATCCTGCGCGGGCAAAATGCGGCTTTGACCCATGATTGGGACAGCCTGCAAAAGGCGGTTCATGCCCTGCAACAGCATGACCCGGGTGCGGCGATGAGCCTGTTGAACAATCTGCCACAACCCGGACCGAAATTGACAACCACGATGATGTTCTTTTTTGCGGCGATGACCGGCACAAAGGGCGGGTTGCGTGGCTGGATCGGGGACCGTGCTGCCAACAGCCTGTCATCCCTGTCCGAGGCCGATGGTGGTGGGTTAAAACGTCTTGAAGGTGATTTTGGCCAGTTGCGCACCATGGCAGCCGACGAACGCCCCGATGGCTGGCGTGTCATGGCGATGCCGTTCAATATGGGCGGCAAAATCGAACAGTTGCAATTTGGCTGGCGCCACGGCGATCGCGAAGACGATCCCGAGAAAAAGGACGATCAGGGCACGCGCTTCCTGCTGGATCTGTCCTTTAGCGTCGTGGGACATACCCAGCTTGACGGCCTTGTCAAAGGCGAAGACAGCAAGTTCGATCTGATCATTCGTACCGAAAACCCGTTGCAGTCACATAACCGCGATGACATTCGCGGCATCTTCCGCGAGGCACTTCAGATTTCCGGTTATAGCGGGCATATCCTGTTTCAGGACGGATCACGTTTTGTCCATATTGCCCCGCCTGCCGACAGCAGCGGCCCCAATTCCCACAGCGGGATACAGGCGTAATTCACGACAAGCTTATGAAATGAATGCTTTTACTGCCCGGTGCACAAGCGTATCCTGATCGTCTGATTTTCATATATAAGAACGGTTAAACGTCATGCTTGAAATTTATCAACGTCGCAATCTGATCCTGACCGAAGCCAACCCGGGACCACAGGTCGATTATGTGGTGACGTTGCAAAGCAACCTGACGGGTGTGGAAAATGTCTTTCCGGCACGCATGACGCTGCGCTATGTGCCCGACAGGCTGATCCTGAAAACCGACTGTCTGGCGGATTATTACGCCGAAATTTCGACCATCACCTTCGAAAGCTTCGAGGCAGCCGCCGTGTTGTTGATGGATGATTTCAACAACGAACTGGTGCCGCGCTGGATCAGCCTGCGTCTGGATAAACAGACCGCGGACAATGATCAGGTCTTCCATCACGAAACCGCCCTTGAAGACCGTCAGCCGAAATGGGGCAACCCGCGCCTTCTCGATCGTCTGGAACGGTACTGATCAGCGGAACGGGTTTCCGTGCACCCATTGGGTCAGCGAATAGCGCAGACCCGCGGTTGTCGGCGCCACACGGTGCAGAACAAAGCTCGGGAAAAAGATCGCTGTTCCGCGTTCCATCGGCGCATCCAGGAAATTCCCCGCCGGGTTAAGCTGCAACTGACCGCCTTCATACTGGTCGGGTTCGGATAGCTGGATCACCATGGTCAGTTTGCGCCGACGGGCGACTTCGGATGCGCCAACATCACTGTGCCAGTCATAATGACCGCGCAAGTCGCCGGCATAACAGGCGATCTGGGCTTCTTCGGCAAAATCGGTCAGGGCAAAGTCAAACACATTGCGGTTCACATCGGCCACAAGGTCGATGATCCTGCGACAAACAACCGGTTCCTGTTCTTCGTTGAACCAGGTGATTTTTGACCGGCGGATATGGGTTGCGGTTTGCCCCTGTACGAGGCCGCCTTCGTCCATTTCATGCGCAAAGCCCGCAATCAGACGATCACAGGTGGCTGCGTCCAATGCGTTCGGGACGATGGCAAACATTTCTTCTGGAAACATTCACGACATTCTCCATGCCGCACAGGACCGGTATTGGTTGCCCCGGCCCCAAAGACAATTCTTTGCGGTGAATTGCTATTACGACCAAACTCCCCCCAATACCAGCAAATTTGCCGCTATTGGCCATGACATAATTCACAGGGATCTATGCAAGATTGATCACCCTTCCGCCCGCGGCACTGCCGTCTTCGGGATCGTGGGTGACCATCAAGGTCGGAAGGCGGTTTTTACGGCATTGTTCAAACACGAATGACCTGAACTGACCGCGCAATTCGCTATCAAGTTTCGAGAACGGCTCATCAAGCAACAGCGCACAAGGTTCGGACAACAAGACGCGCAACAAGGCCACACGCGCACGCTGCCCACCCGACAGGGTTACCGGATCGCGATCGGCAAACCCGTCCATATCCGCATTTTCCAGGGCGTTCTCAACCAGCATGCGTCGGTTGGCTTTGCCCTTGACTGAAGCCGGTAGCGCAAAGGCCAGATTGCCGCCAACAGACAGATGCGGAAACAATAAATCATCCTGAAACAGAATACCGACATGGCGATCCTGGGGCGGGCATCCATCAAGGCATCTGCCATTCAGAACGACCTGTCCTGAAACATCAAACTGCGCGGGCAAGGTGCCACAGATATGGCCAAGCAAACTTGATTTGCCAGAACCGCTTGGCCCCATCAGGGTGACGATTTCACCAGGCGCAATCACAAGATCAACCGCAACCAGTTCCTGCCCGCCGAGACGGATACTGACAGTGCGAAGTTCAAGCCCGGTTTCGGAATAATCCGATGGCATTTTCTATCCCCTGTTCTGTGCATTCATGCCCCGCCGATCGCGGAACAGGATGGCCGGTATCAGCAATGCACAGGCAAATCCGGCAAATGGCAAAACCATCTGCAACAATCCGTAGATCCCGATCATGCGGCGGTCGCCCCCCGATGCCAGTGCCACGGCCTCGGTCGTGACGGTGGCAAACCGCCCCGCCCCGATCAGAAGTGTTGGCAAATATTGCCCGACCGTCACCGCCAGCCCAACCGCCATCGCGGTCAGAACCGCACGGGTCAGCAATGGCAAACGCACGTGCCAGAATACCCGCATTGGTGATGCCCCAAGACAAAGTGCCGTCTGCCCGTATCGCGGATCAAGTGCCCGAAACGGATCAGACAGCGACAGGAAAACATAGGGCAACACAAACACCAGATGCGACAGCACAACCGATATCAGGGTCCGTTCAAGCCCGATCAGGGTAAAAAATACCTGCAACCCGAACATGAAGCTGATCTGCGGCACAATCAGCGGCAGGTAAATCAGCCAAATCGCCCCGCGACCGGGTTTGTGACGGCTTCTGGTTTCGTGTTCCAGACACCCAAGAACAAGCGCAATCGCAATCACAACAGTCGGCACCGCGATCAAAAGCGTGGTGACAAGGCTGCTTCCGATCGCGTCATATTCGCGCTGCCAAAGACGCAAACTGAAACTGCGGGGCAAAATATCGGGAAATCCCCAGAACCCGGCAATGCTCCAGACCAGAAGAACCACAAGTCCCAGTATCAGGGCCCCGGCCGACAATCCGGCCAAAACCGCGCTTCCGGCGCGCATGCCACCATCATGGCGGAACCGTTGGCCATTGGCGGCGATCTGGCGCCCGGTCAGTGCGATGATCCGTTCCCCGGCCACCCAGATCCCGATGGCCACCACAACGACAAGCAACTGCAAGATTGCCGCACTTGATGCCATGAACCGCAATGCGAGATCAGGATCGGACAGCCACCCCAATATCCGAACCGCCAGCGGTGCCGGTGTTGTCGGGCCCAGAATGATCGCAACATCAACAACCGACGTCGAATAGGCCAGAACCGCCAATACCGGCAATCTGATTTGCGGGTAAATCCGTGGCAATGTCGCCTTGAACCATCCGGCAATCCGGCCATAGCCCAATGTGGCGGTAATCTGGGCGGTGCGGTCGGTATCGGCCTGCGGCAAGGCTGCAAGGCTCATCAAAAACAGAAACGGGATTTCCTTGGCGACCAGCCCGGCAATCATCGCAATCCCCAGCGGATCATGAATGATCGCGATATCGGGCGGGCGATCCCATCCGGCAAACTGGGCAATCAAACGTGCAATCCAGCCCGACGGCGCAATCAGAAACGCCAGTCCGAATGCCGCGGTCGCGTGCGGAACCGCCAGGATCGGTGACAATATCCGCTGCATGGCCCGAAAAATCCGGGTGCCCTGCCAGGCGGCACAAAACAGCATGACAATCGCAACCGACACGAAACTTGCAATCAGGCCGTTGACCAGCGACAGCCGCACTGACTGCCAGATCCCCGGTTGCGCGAAAAGGGCGGCCCACGGATCAAGTCCGGGCTCAGTTCCGCCAAGTGCTGGCAAAATGCCAAATGCCGGCAATAAAGTGCCAATCAGCCCGGCAGATACCGGGCCGATCATAAAGGCAATCGTGATGATGGGGACAAATCGCAACATGCGCGATTATTGCACCACGCCGTAATGTTTCTGCCATTCGGTTTCGACCAGCTCCATCCAGCTTGGATGGGGTTCAGGCAAAACCCTGCCACGTTCAGCCGGTGCAAGGGATGCAATGCCAAGATCAAGATTGGCAAAGGCTTCCTGCATGTCGGCAGGCAGCTTGCCCATCGCAAGAACCGTATCAGCGCCCCAATATTGCGGGTCCTGTTTGCGCAGCTGGGCTTCCGGTGACATCAGGAAGTCGGCCAGAACCACCGCACCGGCCTTTGCCGATGCGTTATAGGGGATGGCCACAAAGTTGGTATTGCCCAACGTGCCATTGTCAAACACATAGGATCGCACCGTATCGGGAAGCTCGAACGCCTCGATCGCCGATGACACTTCGCCCGAGCTGAATGAAAACGCGATATCGATTTCGTTATCGCCAAGCAGGGTCCGCATCGCCGCCCCGTTCTGCGGATAGGCCTGACCATTGCGCCACAATAGCGGCTGCAAATCTTCAAGATATCCCCAAAGCGGTTCGAGAACCGCCTTGGCATCAACTTCGTCAGCCGGTTGCTGCAAGACCTTGGGGTCTTTGACCAGTTCGGTCAGAATCTGTTTCAGGAAGGTCGATCCCATATAGTTTGGCGGCTGCGGATAGGTAAAGCGCCCAGGATTTTTTGCCAGCCATTCCAGCAAGGCTTGCGCGGATTTCGGCACGCTATCAAGTTTGGCGGTGTCGTAATAGAAACTGACCTGTGCCATGCCCCACGGCGCTTCTAGCCCGTCGGTCGGAACGGTAAAATCGTTGATCACCGTGGGTTTGCCTTCAACATCGACATATTCGAAATTTGGCGTTTCTTCGACCCACGGACCAAACAGCAATTCATTGCGCTTCATCGCGGCAAAGTTTTCACCGTTAATCCAGATCATATCAACCGCACCGCCATCATTCACCCCGGCGGTCTTTTCCGACAGCACCTTGGTCACGGCATCGGCGGTATCGGTCAGTTTGACCTGAACGACCTTGACCCCGTAACGTTCAAAAACCTGATCACCGGCCCAGGCAATGTAATCATTGATGCGCGGCTCCCCGCCCCATGCATGCCAATAAACAGTCTGCCCGCGGGCCTGATCAAGAACCGACTGCCAGTTCCCGACATCGGGGGCCGGGTCCGCATATGCCGGCAATGACACCGATGCTGTTGCAATGCCTGTCGCCAGGGCCAACGCAGAGACAAAAGCACGCATTCTTGAACGCATATCGGACAATCCTTTTCACCTGATGACCTGTCATCATACCCCATTTTGATATGGGCATGACCATGGTTAGCCGTTTGATTTTAGTGTTGGCATTTTTTAAGCCCGCCTTGGGTAAAATCAATTCACGCTTGCGTTAGAACACGATGAGCCACACCTTATCTGCGGTCAATTTTTGTCTGTGCTGCCTGTTACGGGGTTTTAATGATGTTTGAATGGATGAGCGACCCGCACATGTGGATGGGTCTTGCCACCCTGACCGCGCTGGAAATCGTTCTCGGGATCGACAATATCGTTTTTCTGTCAGTGATCGTTTCCAAACTGCCCCCGAACCAGCAGGCATCGGCACGCCGGGTCGGATTGCTGGCCGCGATGGGCATGCGGCTTGGACTTCTGGCCGGGATTGCCTGGGTCATGCAATTGACCGCCCCGCTGTTTTCCGCCTTTGGTCAGGAAATCAGCGGACGTGACCTGATCCTGATCATTGGCGGGCTGTTTCTGATTGCCAAGGCATCCAAGGAAATTCATCACACCATTGACGAACCCGAAGAACACGGGCCGGGCAAAATCATGTCGGGCTTTGCCATGACCATCGTGCAGATCATGCTGCTTGATATGATTTTCTCGCTCGACAGCGTGATTACCGCTGTCGGTCTGGTTGATCACATCTCGATCATGGTGATCGCCGTCATCCTGTCGGTTCTGGTGATGCTGGCCGCGGCCAAGACCATTGGCGACTTTGTTGAAAAGCATCCGTCGGTCAAAATGTTAGCGCTATCATTCCTTATTCTTGTCGGGTTTGTGCTGTTGCTTGACGGTGTCGAAATTCACGTCCCCAAAGGGTACATCTATTTCGCGATGGTCTTCAGCCTTTCGGTCGAGACGCTTAATCTTCTCAACCGTAAACGCAAACTGAACCGTCGCGCACAAGAGACAGGCCAATGAAAAAAGTTTCTCCGCCGCAATGTCTGCAAAATGCGTTTGATGCCAACAATCTTGGTCATATTGACGTATTCGAATTCCCCGATGGCACCCGATCCGCGGCCGACGCGGCAAATGCCATCGGCTGTGACATCAGTGATATCGGGAAATCTCTGGTCTTCATGACCGAAGCCGGCAAACCGGTGCTGATCATCATGAACGGGGCCGATCAGGTTGACCTGAACAAGGTCGCAAGCCTGATCGGACTTTCGATCCGCAAGGCAGATGCCAATGAAGTCCGCGAACATACGGGTTACGCCATTGGCGGTGTCCCGCCCTTTGGCCATGCCCATCCGGTTGAAACCCTGATTGATGCCAAATTGCTGGCAAAGAAAACCATCTGGCTTGCTGCGGGCACACCCAAAACGGTCTTTGCCCTGACCCCGGATGAATTGCGCAACGTTACCGACATTGAAACCGGGGTCACGATTGCCGTGTGATCAACGGACGGTATTTGCAAGAAAGCATATGCGGGGTGTTGAAACCCGCCTGATCGTCACCTGACCGCTTTGATATTGTTCGGCTTTGGGTGGGTCGGATGTTTTCCTTGCCTGCAACGTCAAGGAACGTGACCTCAGTGCTGCGTCGCTTTGCGTTTTGTTCCTTGTCAAAGCGCGCTCGCCAGGCACCGACAAAATCGTCTCAGGCGCATCAGCCCGGGCCTTAGATCAGGCCATCATCGCGGGTTGCCGAACGGGTGCCGATTTCATCAAGTTCGTCCTGTTCTTTCTTTTCTTCTTCTGCGCGTTCGGCTTCGGCCCGGTTGCGTTCGGCGATCTCGGCTGTTTTCAATTCCTTGAAGGCATCGGCAACTTCATCGCGAAAGGCATCGATCTTTTCTTCCTGCTGGGCGATCATTTTTGAAATTGCTTCGCGCTCGGCGATCACCGCATTGGCAAACCCGCCATAGGCAAATCCGGCCAGTTCGGGATTTTCCGCCGCAATTCGCTGTTCGTTGATCACTGCCTGTTCAAGTGCTTCTTTCTCGGCTTCCAGTTTGCCAAGAACCCCCAGCATTTCACCAAGTTCACGCTGCTTGTCATCAAGCGCCCATTTGCGCATGCGCACCAGTGTTTTGAAATCCTTGGCCATGGATTATGTCCTGCTGTTCAGGCTGCCCAAGCGGCCCTGACGGCCACGCCTGTCATGTGGCATCCCCATCATCGGTGCACTAGCCTTCTTTTTTGTCGCGGCGCAGGGCGCGTTTGGCATCATTGAGTTCGCGTTCACTGCCAGCGCGTGACCGGCTGTTGACCTTTGGCCCGCGATTGATTTTCGGACCGATCGACGGCGGCGGTGCCGGCGCGGGTGCAGGCATTTCATCGGGGATACCGTGTGGCGAACCACCAGCCTGGGCGTTTTGTTGTGCGGCCTGCGCCTGTTGGGACTGGCGCCCCTTGGCGATACGGGGGTCTTCGGGTTCTTCGGCCAGAAGATCCAGACGACGGGCCAATTCGACATATCCTTCATTCAGGCGCGTGCATTCTGTTTTGCGCTGTTTCAGGAATTCCTCGATCAGCGGGAAATAGTGGATCGCCTCGTCAACTTTGGGATCGGTCCCCTGGCGATAGGCCCCGAGCCGGATCAGCTCGGCCATGTCTTCGTAGGTTGCCAGCAACTGACGCGCACGCGCCACGATCTGGTTTTCTTCCTCGCTGTTGCAGCCGGGCATGGTACGCGACACGCTGCGCAAAATATTGATCGCCGGATAACGCCCCTGCTCGGCAATCGATCGATCCAGCACCACGTGCCCGTCAAGAATACCGCGCACCGCATCGGAAATCGGTTCGTTATGGTCATCGCCGTCAACAAGAACGGTAAACAGGCCGGTAATCGATCCCTGCCCCGGGCCACCGGGACCGGCACGTTCCAAAAGACGCGGCAATTCTGCGAACACGGTTGGCGTATAGCCCTTTGATGCGGGCGGCTCGCCAACCGAAAGACTGATTTCGCGCTGGGCCATGGCAAAACGGGTCACGGAATCCATCATGCACAGAACATCACGCCCGACATCGCGGAAATATTCCGATATCGCCATGGTCATATAGGCCGCCTGACGACGCATAAGCGGTGGTTCGTCCGATGTCGCCACCACGACCACCGACCGGCGCAGGCCTTCTTCGCCCAGATCGTCTTCGATGAATTCGCGCGCTTCGCGGCCACGTTCCCCGATCAGCCCGACCACCGACACATCCGATGTCGTATGGCGTGTCATCATCGACAAAAGACTGGATTTACCGACACCGGACCCGGCAAAAATGCCCATACGTTGGCCGCGGCAACAGGTCAGAAACGTATTCATCGCCCGGATGCCAAGATCAATCTTGCCCGCGACACGCTGTCGCGAATGGGCCGATGGCGGCATGTTACGGATCGGATAGGCCTTGTTGCCCTCAGACAGCGGACCTTTGCCGTCCACCGGCTCGCCAAAGGCATTGACCACCCGCCCCAGCCAGCTTTCATCGGGATAGACCTGTGGTTGGGTATCCCCCAGTTCGACTTCGCAACCGATCCCGATCCCGTCAAGGATGCCAAACGGCATCAAAAGCGCGCGTTCATTGCGGAAACCGACGACTTCGCAAATCACTGCCTTGCCGTCGCGTCGCTTTACCTTGCAGCGGTCGCCAACCGACAGCGCCCCTTCGACACCGCCGATCTCGACCAGAAGGCCGAGCACCGCGGTCACGCGCCCGACAACCCGGTAATCGGGAATGCGTCTGAGTTCTGCGATGATGTTGCGACCAATCTGAAACACGCCCCGGACCTTCTCAGCCAGCAGTTGATTTCAATTTTTTCCAAGCAGGCGATTTTGATCCCCGAACATGACATGGGGGTGGCAAATCGCGCCGCGTCGTACCAAATATATTGGCATAATCGATGTTAAAAAGCTGTGTAGACAGCAAATCGCAAATTTTTTTGTTTGCGCGCCCCATGACGGTTAACGCCGCAAACCGTTGGGAAAACTCGCATTCCGGCCCCGAGTCGCTTCTTGTGATGAAAAAAAGTTAACGAGATGCGACTCGCCTGCTTGCCACGAGTCGCAAAGCAACGTATCGTTAACGGAATGGGAAAAAATTTCCCACCGACAAACGTTGGGGCGCTTGTCAAATATCCGGATTAACACGGACTTATTGCGGAACACGGTAACGGAGCAGAAACATGCGGGTGCTGCTTGTTGAGGATGACAACACCTATGCTGATAGCATCGAACTGATGCTTAAGTCGGAAGGCATGGTGATTGACACAACCGACCTTGGGGAAGATGGTCTCGAGATCGGCAAGCTGTATGATTACGATATTATTCTTCTGGACCTGATGCTGCCAGATATTGACGGCTATGAGGTTCTCAGACGTTTGCGCGACGCACGCGTCGACACGCCGGTCCTAATCCTGTCGGGTCTGACCGAAACCGAAGACAAGGTCAAAGGCCTTGGTTTTGGCGCTGATGACTATCTCACCAAGCCGTTCGACAAGGTCGAATTGCTGGCACGCATCCAGGCGATCGTCCGTCGCTCGCGTGGGCATGCCCAGTCGATGATTTCGACGGGCAAACTCAACGTCAACCTTGATGCTCGCACCGTCGATGTCGACGGATCGCCGCTGCATCTGACCGGCAAGGAATATGGCATCCTTGAATTGCTGTCGCTGCGCAAAGGCACGACACTGACCAAGGAAATGTTCCTCAACCACCTTTATGGCGGTATGGACGAGCCGGAACTCAAGATTATTGACGTCTTTGTCTGCAAACTGCGCAAGAAAATCCAGTCGGCAACCAAAGGCGACAACTACATTCATACGGTTTGGGGCCGGGGCTATGTCCTGCGCGATCCCGACACCAATAGTGCTGCGGCCTGATATCTGACCTTTCCTGTCCAAGCGCCCGGAAACGTCACAGCAGTGCTCGTTACACAAAACGCCCCGGTTCTGCACCGGGGCGTTTTGCATTTGCCACCCGTCAGGGCAAATGCACAAGGGGATGCACAATCCCGCTGACCTGCAACCAGTCAAAAAACTCGAACAAAGGCACGGCCAGGAAAAAGGCCAGCCCGTCACGCAAGGTCCGCCACAGAAGCTTCGGACGCACTTCGATGGCGTCCATATCCCTCCATGCCGAAAAACGCGGGCCAAACCGGGGAACCCGGGCCTGATAGCGCTCGAATTGCGGACCGAACAGCTGCGCCAGGGCCCGTTCCTCGCGCAGGATGACCGGCAGGAAGACCGCAACTGCGCCCAGAACAAAGATGGCCGAAATCACAAGGCTTCCGGTTTGCGCACCGACACCGGCTGCTCCGATAAAGCTGAAGACATAAAGCGGATTGCGGCTGATGGAATAGGGACCACGATCGGTAAGCTGCTGTGCCTTGCGCCCGCCGATATAAAGCGTACACCAGGCGCGGCCGAAAATCGCCACCGCGATCAGGCCAATCCCCCCCAGTTCGATCCCCTCGTGAAGCGACATCTGAACTTTGGCAACAGACTGGATCAGCGGCAATGTACCAAGCAACACCAGCGCAAGCGCCGCAATAACCAGCTTGCGGCGGCGCTGCAAAACAGTCAGCGCCTGACGCGGGGCTGCGACGGTCTCGGTCAATTGTGGGATCATATTCATTCCCGACGTTTCGGTTTAACGGAAACAGTCGGGGTCACACCGGCTGCCGACTACTTTTTGTCGTCCGGTTTGCCAAAACGTGATCGATCAAAGGTCGTGGACGGGCGTGTCGTTCCGGAAGAACTGCTTGTATTCCCGGTGCCTGTCGTCGGCCTTGATGTCGTGCCACTGCTACCTGTGCCGGTACCAAGCGGCCGGCGATAGGTCGAACCGGTGGTACCGGTCGTTCCTGTTGTCCCCGGACGGGTTGTCGAACCAGTACCAGTCGAACCTGACGGTTTGCTGAACGAACTTCCCGTGGTGCCGGTCGGACGCGTAGTCGACCCTCCTGCCCCGCCCAGCGGGCGCGGCGTTGTCCCGGTGGTGCCACCTGCCGTGCCGGTGGACCCGGTCGTTCCGGTGGTGCCAGGACGCGTCGTGCTGCCAAGCCCGGACGTTCCGGTTGCAGAGATCGGGCGAATGCCGGTTGTTCCAGTGGTGCCAGTGGTCCCGGTTGTCCCAGGACGGGCCGGGGTCGTCCCCGCACCGGCGGTTCCGGTGGTGCCGGCGCCGGTTTGCATATGTTTCGGTTTCGGGAAGGCAAAGCCCCCCGC
>NZ_LPVX01000011.1:0-14327 GCF_001613785.1 Thalassospira sp. MCCC 1A02491
AATTGCCAAATGGATGGCGATGTCAAACCGCCAGCAGGTTCAACAACAGCAACTCATGGCGCAGCTGGTCAAGATCCAGTCGACCATGCTGCTGCAATACCTGCCGCCCCAGCAACGTGAAGGTGGGGAGGAGGCAGAATGACAGACTTAGTTTCCGCCTCTGGCGATGAACGCATTGTGATTTTTGATGTCGGTTTTGGTGCGCCAGTCAGGCATGTCATTGCAGCCACCAGTGAAAATGTTGCGCCTCTTAACATAGGTGCAATTCCAACCATTAAGCTGGTTCCATGGTTGTGCCTTCGCGCCTGGTGGCAGGATCGAACGATAGGCGTCTTTCCACACATCATAAACCAGACGCAGGTCATGACCACGTTTGATCAGATCACCCTGCGGGTGATTGGCAAGCTTTTGCAAAACCTCCTCGCGAGTGCCTGCGATCAGATCCTGATTGGCCTCATACGCAGGCATCACCTGATCCCATTCCTTATCGAAATCGCTGCCGGTTTGGATCTGGGTCCACACAGACACCGCGTACTCCCAATCCAAATAGTCGCCTTTGTTCAGCGCAACGCCAAGCGAGTTAGCGTGCGCTGTCCCATTCGGCAGAAAGGACAACAACCCGATGAGTGGTAGAACAAACACTAGTACCGATCTGATGTGCCTGACCTGCGACGTGGTGACGGAGTATGTCGATCTGGCAAACAGCTTCACCCAAAACCTGAGCAGTGTGCTGCTCGATCCCATGTGGTTCATCTATCTCTCCGTCGTTGGTCTATGGATCGTCATTCATGGCGGCAAGATGATCATGGGTAAGGGCGATCTGATTGGATTCGCTCATGAATTCGCGTTCATCACTATAGCCGGTCTGCTGCTTGGCGGGCAAGGGCCTACTCTCGTAAATTCCATCTATCAGATGGCTTTATCAACGATGGGTAGTGCTGCGGGTGTGGTTCTGTCTGCTGGGATGGAAGGTGGTATCGCAAGCGCCAAAATTCCTGGCGAGGCCTCTTCGCTGGGCGGCATGGCACAACTGGTCTTTGTCGCCGAACGAGGCTTAATGGTTGTCTTGCGGATTGCCTTTGAGATTTGGGCATCAATCTCGCTAGGCAACCTGATGGCCGGTGTTTACGGCGTACTTCTCGCCCTGCCCTATATCATCCTGATCATTGTCTATTTCAGTCAGGTCGTCGTTAGCATTTTCCGCGTGATGATGTTTTCGGCCCTCTCCCCGATCCTGATGCTCGCCCTTGGGTTTGGCTGGGGTCGTGGCATGGCCATTACCGGCATTCGCACAGTGTTTGCCGCCTTCATGGTGCTGTTTGGTTCAACACTGGCTCTGGCATTGTGCCTCTATGGTGCGGCCTCGCTTGATATCCAGAACACCGAAAACGTTCGCGAAATTACGTCTATCGACAATCCCGGTCTGTGGGTCGCCATCGTCCTTGGCTGGATGGGCACGGCCTTTATGGCCGAAGCAACAGGCATGGCCAACTCGATTGCCGGATCTCAACTGACCAATCAGGCGGCTGCCGTTATCACCGCAGGCATGACCGCAACCGGTCTTACGGTCCTGAACCACGCCAAACAGTTCGCACCTTCTGGCCTTAAGACTGCGGGCAATGCCCTTGCTGCAGGCGCAAAAGGGTTTGGAATGGGACAAGCTGCTGCCGGAGATCCCGCTGGCGCATTGAATGCGGCCAAAGGTCAATTTGGTCGGTTTGGTTCAGCCTTTGAGGCCCATCGCCAAAGCGTCATGGAACGGCTCAAAACCCCGACATTTGATCGGGGAGACAAGTCATGACCCGTTTCAAACAGTTCTTGCGTGATGCCTTCCTAATGATCCTCGCCCTTCCGATGGTGCTACTTTGGCTCGCCATCCTGACGGGCATGTTCTCCCCCGAAAGCCTGATTGTCTTCGTCATGGCACTTCGTGAAGTCGATGCTGCCCAGCTTGCCGGTTTGATGCGCAGTGCCGTCCATATCTGGATCGCGCTTTCCATCGTCCTTGCCCTTGCCAGACTTGTTCTTGGGCTAGGCGCTTCATCCTCCCCAATCGTCCCCAATCAGAAAGGATCGCAGCCATGCGCCTGATCCCCAAACACCTCGTCCCAATGCTTTGCCTTGCCGTTTTTCTGTCCGGCTGTGTCTCCGTTTCAAAAGACCGCGAGATCCCCAAAGACGGGACTGGAACTGATGAGATGAAACTCAGCCCCTGCGTTTGCGAGCCTGTTGATTTCAATGGAGAGGGTTTCTCATGGCTTGGCTAGGGCGCATCGGCAAACGCGATAACGGGCGCAAGTCGATGGTCAAAGCAACCTCACCGCATAAAGCCACCGTCGCTGCAGATCCGTTCAGCTTTCAGGCCAGCCATCGCAGGCTCGCCTGGATGCTGCGGCTGTCTGCCGGAACCAACATTGTGCTTGGCGCTGGCGTGGTCGTTCTGGTGCAAACCGTTGCGCATCTCGTACCGCTCAAGGAAACCGAGATTGCCCTGATCCGGACCTATGGCCCGGATGATCGCACTTATGTTGTCGAACCGGTCAGCAAGAAGGTCGAAGGTTTTGAAGTCTTCCTTGAAGCCCAGGCCAAGCGTTTCGTTCTGATCACCAACGAGATTGATCCAGTCACACAGCAAGAGCGCCAGCGCGAAGCATCAAGACTGTCTGATGCCAGCTTTTGGGAACGCTTCAAGCGCGAGCGGATCGATAGTGGCCTGATCTCTGAGGCCCTTGAAAAAGGCATCGAGCGCGAAGTCCGGATTGTCTCCATCGATCCCATCGCCACCTTGTCATCGGATCATAAATACGCGGTCGATTTCATCCAGATCGACCATCGTCGCGGCAACGAGATCTCGCGCAAAAACTTGCGCGCTTATCTGACGCTGGCCACCCGCCCGCAAAACGTCTCCGAAGCCGACAAATACACCAATCCCTTTGGCGTCACCGTGCTCGACATGGTGCTTAGAGAAAGAGGTGCTTCATGAAACGCCTGATCAAACTTGTTTTCCATCTCGTCTTTGGCGGCCTGATTTTGGCCGTCCTCATTCTTGGCTATCAGCGCGCCAATGCGCAGACCGCTGCCCGCCCACCGATGCCGGGACAATCGCAGCAACCGTTTTCTGATGGGGCTTCTGCAACTCAACAAACCACACCTGCAATGCCCGTCCCCGATAGCGTGGTTGATCAGGCCCGTGATCAGAATGAGGGTTACTTTAGTGCAATGAGCCGCCCGCGCACCAGCGGGCAGGTTCAGGATGTTTGGGATCAGACCGATCCTGAGGATGCGGTTTACAGCACAGATCTGTGCGATGATTGCACTTATAAAATCCGCACCCGCGAGTTCATGGTCACCGTGCTTGAGCTGCCACGTGGCGAACAGATTGAAGCCGTCGATCTTGGTGATGATGGCGGCTTCTCTGTCAAACCACGTGGGGAACGCCGTCTTGCAGTCCGCCCCAGCGGCTACGGCTATGACACCTCACTGGTCGTCTATGGCAAGTCCGGTGCGATCTATCCGTTCTATCTGCGTGCCGAGAGTTTCAACTCGGTCAATGTGCCCGATCTGATTGTGCGTATTGAAGGATCCGTTCTGATCGATAGCGATCCGGCTGTCCCCGGCTTTGCCGGGGTTTTGGACGACACAGGGAAACCGACCCTTCCAGCGATGTCTGTTCCAGGGCAAGGCAATAAGTCAGTTGCTATCGACAATGCGATTGCCGGACTGAGCGAGACCAATCCCGGCACGCCCACCGGTGACTTTGTTGCACAATCCCCGTTCGATCCAAACGCCCTGCATGGCTGGGGTGAATATGATCTCTGGGGCGACGAGACGCTCCGCCCGGAAACCGTCTTCCGTGATGATCACTTCACCTATATCCGCTTTGGCAAACGTTGGAAGGATATCGAACTGCCAACCGCCTATGTGGTGGTCGATGGCATAGATGAGCTGGTCAATACCCGTGTGCAGGGCGAGACCTACATCATTGAAAGCACCCGCCCGCTGATCACGCTCAAAAGCGGTCAAAGCTTCCTATGCATTGAATATACCGGGGAAGGCGCATGAGTGCATTTTGCGATGTCGCTCTGGTGCTTGGCCTGACCTTTGGTGGCGTGTGTACCGAACCAGTGGTCAATGAACCGCCAACCTTGCCAGCCGACGATCCCTCGGTCTGGGCACTTCCGGCACCGCCGCCACCGGCACCAGCAGCACCTGCCCCGGCGATGCCGCCAATCATCATCAAGGAAGCAAAACCGGAACCAAAGCCTGCTCCGGCTCCTGAACCCGCCCCTCAACCTGAGCCGGTTCCCGAACCACCTGCACCGGATCCCTATCGCACGGCATTGGAGGCCGCTTGGCAACATCGCGTTTCCTTGTCGTCAGACTGGGGCAACCCGGCATGGCAGTCTTCTGATATGGCTGGTGTTTCAAGCCCTGCCGCCCTGCCGCACATGGCCACACCTGCCGCACTCGATCCGCTCGATCTGCCGGTCAGTGATGACGAGAAAGCCGACTATGAAGGCCCGCGTCGGACGTCCACGCTTCCGGTTGATAACAGCCGCATCATTACGGCAGATCGCTATATCACCGTGATCCTTGAAACCGGGATCAACAGTCAGGTTGGCGGCGATGCAACTGGAACCGTGATCGTCCAGTCGGCGCGTGATGTCTATGGCTATCACGGGCGCAATGTCCTGATCCCCAAAGGATCCCGGCTGATCTGCAACTATGATCCGCCCAAAGATATGGGCAGTTCGCGCCTGTCGATTGCCTGTGAACGCATCCTGATTGCTGGACATCGGGCCGAGATCCGCCAACTCGCCTCCCCCATCGGTGACATTCAGGGCCGCCAAGGGGCCGCTGGCGAAGTGGATCGCCGCTTCTGGGAGCGCTATGGCACCGCCTTCATGCTGACCGGGATTTCGACGGCTGTGCGCTATGCCGCCGCGACAACAAAATCAGAAGAAAGCGAAGGCGAAGGCGAAGTCGCAACTGCGGCAGTCGAGAAAGCTGCCGAAGAACTCTCGACCCGCTTTGGCGAAATCAGCGCCAGCGTCCTTGAAGAGACGCTCTCGCTGCAACCCATCATCACCATCCCCCAAGGCACCCGCCTTCAGATCCGTCCGGCAACGGACTGGTACATCGCAAATGTGGAGTAAAAGCATGAACAAACGAACCCTTTGGTGTTTGCTCCTGTCGTCCTGTCTTGTCTCACCCGCACTGGCGCAGTTGACCGAGCCAGATACAACCTTCCCACAAGCCGAGCCCGGCATCGAGGAAATGGTGCGCAAGGTGAATATTGTCACCCGCGCCAAAACCCGTACCGCCGTCTCGCAAAACGAACCGATGGCCATTGATCTTGGCTTGGTCGATGTACCTGGTGCGTCCCCTAAACTGACCGAAGGTGTCACCGCAAAGGCCTATGCCCGCTATGTCACCTTTGAGGACAATTTGATCGCGCAATTGGTGCTAACCGGCGTTGAAAAAGACGGCAAATCCGAACCGCTCGATTCAAACGATTTTGTCGCCCAGTTCAATATGGATAGCCCCGAGCTTGATCCGGCTTCGCCTGTCACCATCGAAGGCAATCAGGAAGCCCTGATTGCCGCCCTTGAGCGTTTGAATGATGTCGAGGAAGAAGATGGCAAGGAAGAGAAAGAAACCGAAACGGCAGAAGCCGATACCGGTGCCTCAAACACTGTCGGATCGAATGCGTCAAAGAATGCCGATGCAGCCGGGTATTCAACACCTTCAGCCCTTGATGTTGCGGAAGATACCAGCACGCCCACCGTGCGCGTGACGACAGAAGGCTGCAACATTCGCGTTGATCTGGCCCAGCTTGTTGCTGTCCAGCAAAGCCGGGTGGAAACCACCGAAGACGGAAATGTGAGCGCGGGGACCTGTGAGGATGGTGCAGATCGGTATCCGCTGGATCGCAGTTACTCGGTCTGTGGTGACACCATTGATATGGAAACCCGTCAGGCAACTGCACAGTATCTGCTGTATTACACCGATGGCGGCGGCAATCGTCAGGAAGTCACCGACTGTCTGAAGGACGAAGACAAGGTCTTTGACATTACCGAGAAGACCTCGGCCTGCTCGGTCTATCTTGACTATAACGAGATGATGGCCGTCCCGCAGGCGTCCCTTGTCTATGTCAATGCCAGCAACAATGAAGTCCAGGTCAGAAGCTGCGAACCTTCAGAGGAGCTGGCGGCTGTTCCGCTGGTCTCGGTCACCGATGGCTGTTCGATCCGGCATGATTTTGCCGCTGGCCGATCCTATCAGACCGGTCGCCATATCTATGAGCTGAACGGTACGACCTGGCAGGCAGATGCCTGCTCGGACAATGGCACCGAATATCCGCATGAAACGGTTTACAAAAACGCTGCTGGACAAGAAGTCTGTGCGCCAATCATTAATCAGGCGGCTGCCACGGTCACCCGCCAAAGCCGCAAACAGATCGTGGTCAACGGGGTTGAGCAATTCATCACCGAATGCAAACCCGATAGCACCAATATCGCCATCCAGTCGACGATTGATGGCTGTGACAGTCCGTCATTCTGGAACCACGATTTGGCGGCTGGCGTCAGCTATGGTCGCGAGCGGTTTTACTATCTGCTCGATGGCATCCCGCAATATGTCTCTGAATGCCAGGACAGCGAGATTGCCTACCCGCATCATGTCGAGACCACCGGCTGGCAAAACCATGATGACCAGTTGTTCTCCTATCGGCTGACCACGGTCTATATCGAAGGCACGCCGAAAGGCCGTTACAACATCAAGACCAGTGAAGTTCTGCCGGGCGAACCGCAGACAGCCTATGTATATGATGGTCAGGGACCGAAAGCCAATGGTGACATCTGGTACGAGGACTGCACCCGGTTTGAAGGGCGCGACCTTGTAAACACCTACAAACGGCCCGATGGGACGACTTACGGCCTGAAAGTCGATGAAGCGACACCGGCCAATCTGGGGAATGTGTGCAGTGCGACGGTCCAATGGGCAGATCCAACGCATTCAAGCTGGACTGCACCACAGAACCATACTGGCGGACCATGCGGCAATGCGTCGGGCACCGTCACTGTCCGGGTTGGCGGTTCTGACGGTTATAACGAAAATCGCACGGTCTATAACTCTAATCACTGCAATTACACGGCAGCAGTTGGCACCCGGACGACAGTTCGCGAAGATGGCGAAACAATCGGCGAGCCAAGCAGCAAGACCTGCACCACGCTCTCTGCACAAAGCTCAATCCATCAGAAGCGTTCCGGTAACGATTACTGGACGCTCTATGAGCCGAACAAATACAACTACCCTGCACATACCGACAGCATAAAAAGCGGTTGCATGGGCAGCTGGGGGTGGTGGTAATGAACGCCCTATCCCCCAATCCCCTGTTTGAGAAGATCCTCGGCCCTCTGGCCACCTATTACGGCGATCTCTCAACCGTCGAAATCCGCATGAACCGCCCGCACCGCGTCGTTACCGAACGGCGCGGGGAAGGCAAGCGCGAGATCGAGGATCCCGCCCTTACCTTGGCCGCCGTCGAGCGGATTGCGATCAGCCTCGCCAACCAGCGCGGTCTGAAGTTCAATCCCGATGACAATCCAAAGCTCTCCTGCATCCTGCCCGGCAATCATCGTTGCGAGATCCTGGTTGGTGCATCGGTCAGGTCGCATCTGAGCCTCGCGATCCGCTGCAAACATCCCTTCACCCCGTCATGGCAACAAGCCGGGGTCACACCAGCCATCCGCGACTATTTGATCAACAAGGTCGCAAGTGACGCCAACATGATCATCAGTGGCGCGACCAACACCGGCAAGACGACCTTGCTCAATATGTTGCTCGCCACCATTGATCCAGCGCGGCGCGTTCTGGCCATCGAGGACACCCCGGAACTGCATATCGAGCAGTTCTGGGATGGCAATGGCCTGATTGCAGCCCGTGAGGCCGGAACGGGCAGCGGCATGGTCGGCTGGCGCGAGATCTATGATCACCTGATGAGGATCACGCCCGACCATATCCTGTTTGGCGAGATCAGCACCCAGAACGCCTTTGCCGCACTGGCAGCCCTTAATTCCGGTGTCACCGGCTTTATGTGCACCATCCATGCCGAAAGCCCCTGGCAGGCCATTCACCGCAAGTTCGATCAGAACATCGCCTGGGCGGGTGAGACCATGCCGCGTGTGCCGGAGTTTCTCGCTGAACTGGTTGATGTCGTCGTCCAGATCAAACGCAACACCGATGGCTGGCGGCGGATCACCGATATCTGGGAGCCCCGCAATGACCGCTATGTGCTCAAAGACGGCAAGGAGATGTTGTCATGACAGCGATTTATCGCGTGACACTCCCCATCATCCTGCTTGCCATGATCACTGCCATTCTCTGGCAATGGCATCTGGCTGTTGGCTTTGACGCGCTTGATCTGCGCTGGTGGCAATGGTCACTGGATGCTGCCACCCACCCGGCTGGCCTTCCCGATGAAATGCTCTATCCAGCTCTTTGGATAGGCATCACAGGGTTGCTTTCAATGTTCGGCGTGCTGGCGCTGGCCGCACGGGCCAATAACAGCACGCTCAAGGGCAACCGCAAAGGCGACGAACTGCATGGCTCGGCCCGTTGGGCAAAACTGAAGGATCTCAAGAAAGCGCGCCTGTTTCGTAAGGACGGGGTTGTCATCGGTGGCTGGCCATCCTGGTTTGGCCGGATCCGTGAATTGCGCCATGACGGGCCCGAGCATGTCTTGGTCTGGGCTCCAACCCGTACCGGCAAGGGGGTGAGCCTAATCCTATCAACCTTGCTCAGTTGGCGCGAAAGCATTCTCTGTCTTGATATCAAAGGCGAGAACTTTGCCAAGACTGGCGGCTGGCTTGCCAGCATTGGTCATCGGGTATTGCGGTTTGAACCTGCCGCACCGTCGGGCTCGGCACGGTTTAATCCGCTGGCCGAAGTCCGGATCGACAGCGAACAGGATATTGCCGACTGTCAGAACATTGCCGCAATGATCATTGATCCGGACGGCAAGGGCATGTCGGGGAATTACTGGCGCGAGGAAGGCTGGGGCTGGCTCTCAGTCGTATTGCTCCATGTCATCTATCGCGTAAGACGCGATGAAAACCGGATCGCCTGCTTTGATGATGTGAACATCTTCCTTTCCGGTATCACCGGACAACCAAGCGAAGACGGCCAGGCGGAACAAGCTGATGATAATTTCGAGCATATCCTTGCCGAAATGGCCGCCTTCGATCATGGAAAAGCCCATGTAAACAAGGAAGTCCGGCGCGGGGCTAACAGCATGATGATCAAGGCCCCGCAAGAACGTTCTGGCGTGCATTCGACCGCCAAAACACAGCTCACCGTCTTTGCCGATCCGATCATTGCCCGCAATACCGCAACCAGTGACTTCCGACTTCATGATCTGATGAATGGTGAAGCGCCAATGGCACTGTTCCTTGTCGTTTCACCTGCAGACAAGGATCGCTTGAGACCCCTGCTGCGCATCATCCTCAATCTCTTTATGCGTCGTCTGACCGAACGCATGGAGTTTGGATCTGGCCAAACGCTCGCCGGATACAAGCACCGCCTGCTTCTGATGCTTGATGAGTTCACCTCCATCGGCAAGTTGGAGATATTCGAGGAATCACTGGCCTTCATGGCGGGCTATGGCCTCAAGGCCATGATCATCGTTCAGAACACCGAACAGCTCTTCAAGCATTATGGGCGTGATGAATCGATCATGGCCAACTGCAAGATCCGGGTCGCTTTCACGCCAAACAAGCTCGAAACCGCCAAGCTGCTCTCGGACATGACCGGTAAGGCAACCATCGTCCAGAAACGCCGATCGCGCTCTGGCCGAATGGGAGATCTTGGATCGGTCTCGGACAATCTGGCCGAAACCTCCCGCCCGCTTCTCACCCCTGATGAATGTATGCGCCTGCAGATCATTGATACCGAGGGACGCAAACCGGTTCCCGGCGATGCCCTGATCTTTGTCGCCGGTCTGCCGCCCATTCTTGGCCGTCAAAAACTCTATTTCCTGGATCGCGAGCTTTCCCGCCGTTCGCGTATGACGCCGCCCCAAATGGCGATCTCTTCCAAGCCTTCTGCCACTCTCAAAGGAACCAACCCATGAAGTCACCCAACACACCTATCGACAACACCACCACTTCTGCCGGTCTTGATGACCAGGACTATCTCGCGCTTGCCTCTTCCATGATCAATGCCGAAAGCCTCACCGGCCCGGTGCCGGTAGATCCGGACATTGCTGATGCCATGGGCGCTTTTAGCGAAGACGCGCTGTCTTCCGATGACGCACTCGACAGTCATTTTGACGGGATCGATCCAACCGCTGATGCGGAGGGCGCGAACCATGGCTGAGAAGAAGAAAAGCTATCGCGATCAGGTGGTCGAAGAACTGCTCGGCCATATCGAAGCAGGTACAGCGCCCTGGCAAAAGCCTTGGGAACCGGGAAAGGTGCGTATGGCCCCGTTCAATCCGATCTCAGGCAAGGACTATCGCGGCATCAATGCCCTTTGGCTTGAAATGCGCGGGCGCTCCGATCCGCGCTGGATGACCTATCGCCAAGCTGCGGCGCAGGACGCGCAAGTCCGCAAGGGCGAAAAAGGCACCATGATCGAATATTGGAAATGGTCTGAGCGCGAGAAGGTGCTCGATGACAACGGTAAGCCGGTTCTGGACGACAAGGGGGTCGCCAAAACCCGCGACGTAAGGCTGGACCGTCCCCGGGTGTTTCATGCGGTCGTCTTCAATGCCGAACAGATCGACGGCCTTGCCCCCTATATCGCGCCTGAACCGACCTTCAGCCCGGTCGAACGCGCCGAACAGATCCTCAAACAAGGCAATGTGCCGATCTTCCATGATCAGAATGACCGGGCCTTTTACCGGAGCTCAACAGATCAGATCCACATGCCCCATCAGGCCGCGTTTAAGGGCCAGTATGAATATTACGCCACGGCGCTTCATGAGCTTGGCCATGCCACCGGTCATGGATCACGCATGGCCCGCGAGTTCGGGCCGTTTGGCTCGGAAGTTTACGCCAAGGAAGAACTGCGTGCAGAGATCGCCAGCTACATGCTGACCACCGAGCTTGGCCTTGGCCATTACCCCGAACGTCATGCCGCCTATGTCGGCTCCTGGATGAAAGCCATCAAGGAAGACCGCAATGCGTTGTTCACTGCTGCGCGGGATGCAGAGAACATCCGCACCTGGATCATGGAGCCCGAGATGCGCCAGTCCCTTACCCCGATCAAACAACAAAGTGCAGAGAAATCTCAATCTCAGTCTGTGTCAAAGCAGCAATCCTTTGTCGATAGCATGGCCGAAAAGCGCCAACGCGCCATCGAGAAGATGTTTGAGAACCATCCTTCCGCACATCCGACACTCTGGGCCATGCGGATACAGGATTCATTGGTGCTGACCGGTTCACGACAAGACACCGAATTGTTGCCCGCCGACCAGTTCAAGGAACGGTTGCTGTCCTCTGATCTGTCCACCGATCATCTGGTTCGGTTCCTTCGGCAATCTGCCGAGATGGCGAACTGGAACAATATGGCCTATTCGATCCTGGGACCGGACGGGGATCATAAAAACTTTGCTTCTTTGGCGGAGCGTTTTGGCAAAATTGACTGGTCCTCAGACAATAACGGCCCCTCCGATCCGCAACAGCAAAGTGTGACTGGCAAAAACGCGGTTCTGACAGATCTCGCAGCTGAGGCCGCACGATCTCCGAAACATCAAGAGTTGCTGTCCGCCCTTTGGGATATTGATGGTCCGCAAACGCAAGGATCTGGACAAAAGCCTGATTGGCACATTCCGGCTCAGCAAAGAGCTGATGGATTGCTACGACGCCTGACAACGCCATTTGATCCGAAGGCAAATCTCAAACCTGAGCAAGATCAGCATCTGGCTCCGGATCAGAAGGAAGCAACGACAAGCCTTTCTCAAGTATCTGCTGCCAAACGCATCTATCTCAATGTGCCATTCAGCGAAAAGAATGAGGCCAAGGCGCTCGGGGCAAAATGGGATCGCCGGGCCAAGGCATGGTACGCACGAGATGATATGGAGCTTGCCCCATTCAAGCGCTGGCAGGAAACCAAAGCCAAAACCCCTGAGCCCAAGATCAACCCGGAACAGGAATTTGCCCAAGCGTTGAAGGAAAACGGCCTGATCCTCGATGGTCCCCCAACCATGGATGGTAAGTGGCACCGGGTTGCGGTCGAAGGAGATCGCAAGGGCCAGAAAAGTGGCTCCTATCGCGGGTTCCTTGAAGGTCTCCCGGCAGGCAACATCACCAATTACAAATCCGGTCAGGATCCGGTCAAATGGGTGGCCACCGGCACCAAGGTCGATCCCAAGGAACTGGAACAGGCCAGAGCCGAAGCGGCTGCACGCAAGGCAGCCCAGGAACAGGAACTCCGTGCCCAATATCGGGCAGTGGCCAAGCGGGCCTACGGGATTTTCCAGAATGCTGAACCGGCTCCGGCCAATCACCCCTATCTGCAGAACAAACAAGTACCTGCTGGCGATCTGCGAATTGACCAGTCCGGAAACCTTCTGATGCCGATGGCCAATGAAAAAGGCTTTATCGAGAACATCCAGACCATCCATCCCGATGGCACCAAGATGTATCTCAAGGACGGCAAAAAACGCGGCTTGATGCATGTCATCGAAGGCGATCCCAAAGGCCCGATGATCGTGACAGAAGGCTATTCCACCGGCCAAAGCCTGCATCTGGCGAGTGGGTTGACGGTTGTGGTTGCACTTGATTCCGGCAACCTCGCCCCCGTGGCTGAGGCTCTTCACAAAAAGCATCCGGATCGCGCCCTGGTAATTGCCGCCGATGACGACCACGCCAAACAGATCAATGCCGGGGTCAAGGGAGCCGAGCGGGCATCTGAGCTTACCGGCGCGAACATCCTGCGTCCGGATCTGAGTGACGAGGAAAAGGCTAAGGGCCTGACCGACTTTAACGACATCCATCGGGAACGCGGGCTTGAGGCGCTGAAACGGCTTGTCTCCGACCAGTTGGGTCTCACCAAGCCGAAAGCCAAAACCAGAACACGGGGACGCGAGCAGCAGGCTGCCAGCTTGGCGGTCTGATCCCCGAATGCCGGTGGCGCGATGCACGCCACCGGCACCTTTTTCTATTCACCAGTTCACCAGGAGAACGCCTCATGACCGAACAGCATGTGAAGGACATTTTTGAAAAGCGCGCCAATCTTGAAGGGGCTCAGGACCTTGATTGCAACGTGTGCGGCCCGGCATTGGTCTTCGCCCTGCAGGCAGGCGAAAACACCTTCTCGCTTGATCTGCCAACCCTCCTGCAATGCCTCCACCTTGCCGAGCAGAAGGCGTCTGTCCCCAAGCTGGGGGCCGCATGGTGGAACAGCGTTATAAACCATTATAACATCGGTTCTTCCCTCCGTGAGACCGTCGCCGGGAGATCAGATAATGCACGTCTATAAATTGCAGGCGCAGACAATCGACGAGAAAGAGATCGAGCGCACCGCCTTTGAACGCGACACCAGAAAACTTGAGCCCTGGTATCAGGTCACCGGTGATAAACAGCGCGAATATGCCGTATGTCCGGCCTGCGACAATCCGATCCGTCTGGTGGGGCTTTATGAAGAGCTTCCTCATACCGATCGCCCCTATGGTCGCCACACAGGCAAACCGGTTACCGGATTTGATTATTTCAATGCCGATAATTTTGAATGGTGTCCCTATGTGCGCAAGAACCAGAGCAAAGGCAGCAGTCGCAAACGCGGCATGGAGGGCATTTCTCTCAAGATCCTTGGCATCGTTCTGACCCAGTTTGATCGGGTGATTTACATCATTCGCAAAGAGACCGGCATCTGGATCTCGCCCAAAATTGCACTCGCCATGCTGGAAAACTGGATTGAAGCAGATGGCTATCGCTTCCACGATGCGACCCTGCGGAACATCCCCTGGATGTTTGCCTATCGCTCCAAAGGGCTCTCGATCTTCGGGCAAAAGATCAGCAAGGGACAGGACGAACTGCGTCAGGCCATCATCGACGGCATTCCCCATGCCCGTTTTGATGAAAAAGGCCGGATTGCAAAAGGTGATCAGTTTTATGAAGTGACCTGGTGCTTTGTTGATTACCGTCGCAAGACCGAAGACGACAGCCTGATCGAGATGGTCGAGTTTGAAGTCTGTGATGGGGATCGCAACGTGGTGTTCGCCAAAACCATCACCTTTGATCCAAGGTATTTTGCAAACCTGATCAATTACAGCAATCCCGACAAGCGGGAGCCGCATCTCATCGCAAAGGCCAAAGAGGTCT